>DUOI01000045.1 GCA_012838915.1 Clostridiales bacterium | reverse complement strand
CCGTCCTCCATTTGCTACACTGTTTAGTTTTCAAGGACCAATTCCCGTCCCCGCTCTCGGCGGCGACTTTTATATCTTATCAAATGCCGTCTTGTTTGTCAACAAATATTTTATGACAAATATTTGCATTATCGTCTAAACAACTCCTACTCTAAAAGTGTATTGTTTAGAACAATGCTCGTTCTTCGGCAGGAGTTATATACTATCATATACATTCTTCTGTGTCAACGTGTTACCTTCTTCCAAGTCTTTTTTAATTTCTTGCCCAGGTTAACCCTGAACCAGGATAGATACATCATAACGGCGGTTATATCGCAGTATTCAAAGGTCTGTTCCTATAACCTGTTAAAGGTCCTTATGTAAGGTAGATACCTGCCTTTTTATCAGCCGGAGTTATAAGGAAACTCCGATTTACTGTTCCTTCGGCTTCATAGTCGGAAACAAAATAACATCCCGTATGGAATAGGAGTCGGTCAGCAGCATGACCAGGCGGTCGATTCCGAATCCCAGCCCACCTGTCGGCGGCATACCGATTTCCAGTGCATTGACAAAGTCCTCATCCATCATTTCCGCTTCCTCATTCCCCGCAGCTCTTTGTCTGGCTTGCTCCATGAATCGCTCCCTTTGATCGATGGGATCATTTAATTCAGAAAACGCGTTGCCATACTCCCGTCTTGTAATGAAAAACTCAAATCTTTCTGTAAGTCTGGGGTCATCCTTTTTCTTCTTTGCCAGAGGCGAAATCTCAATGGGATAATCCATAATAAAGGTGGGCTGAACCAAATGCTCCTCAACTTTTTCCTCGAACAGAATATTCAATACTTCTCCCCAGCTTGGCTTACCTTCTATGTGAACGCCTGCATCTCCGGCAGCTTGTCTTGCTTCCTCATCGGTTTGGATAGACAACATGTCCACGCCTGTGTATTGCTTCACGGCATCAATCATGGTTATTCTCTTCCAGGGGGGTGCCAAATTGATTTCCTCGCCCTGATAGGTTACTATATCCGTACCCAGTACATTCTTTGCCACGGTAGAAACCAGGTCTTCCGTAAGATCCATTATATCATGATAGTCTGCATAAGCCTGATAGAGCTCTATCATTGTAAATTCCGGATTATGCTTGATGCTCATTCCCTCGTTCCGAAATATTCGGCCAATTTCATATACCTTGTCAAATCCACCGACAATCAACCTTTTCAAATGCAATTCGGTGGCAATTCTCAAATACATATCCAAATCCAATGTGTTGTGATGGGTGATAAATGGACGTGCTGCTGCACCTCCGGCGGAATTATGTAAAACCGGAGTCTCTACTTCGAGAAAGCCCCTGTCATCCAGGTATCTGCGGATTGCCTGTATTATTTTGGAACGAAGCACAAAGGTGTGTCTCACCTCGGGGTTGACAATCATGTCAACATATCTTTGTCGATACCTGAGATCAGTATCTTTCAATCCATGCCATTTTTCAGGCAGGGGGCGCAGGGATTTGGACAAAAGTGTAATCTCTTCGGCCTTTATTGAGATCTCTCCCTTTTTTGTTCGGAAAACCGTTCCGGTAATACCTACAATATCACCCAAATCATAAGTTTTAAAAGTCTCATATGCTTCCATACCCAGTTCATTTATTTGTATATAAATCTGTATTTGTCCTCTCGCATCCAGGATATGGGCAAAGCTTGCCTTCCCCATTATTCTTTTTGACATGATGCGGCCTGCCAGAGTGACTTGCTGCCCTTCCATTTCATCAAAATGCTCCAATATATTTTGGGAATAATGGGTGGGATTAAATTTAGTTATTTCATACGGATTGTTTCCTTCTGCCTGCAGCTTGGCAAGCTTTTCTCTGCGTATTTTAAGAAGTTCCCCTAAGTCCTCTTCTATTGGCGCTGGTTGTGTTCTTGCATGTTCATCCTTGGTCTGACTCACTTTATTTCACCCTTTATTTATTAATTTCCAGTATCTTTAGTTTAATTACCCCATCGGGGATAGCCACTTCCACCTTTGCACCCTTGGTTTTCCCGATAAGACTTCTCCCTACAGGAGACTCATTTGAAATTTTATTTTTGAAAGGATCTGCCTCCGCAGAACCAACTATTGTATATTCAATAACTTCATCAAACTCCATATCCAAAACCTTTACAGTGGAACCGATGCTCACTACATCAGTAGTAATATCCTCATCATCGATTATTCTTGCATTTCTCAACATATTTTCAAGAAATATGATGCGACCTTCCACAAAAGCTTGTTCATTTTTTGCTTCGTCATATTCGGAGTTTTCATTTAAATCTCCAAAAGCAATGGCTTGTTTGATTCGAGAGGCAATTTCTCTGCGACGAACTGTCTTCAAATAAGTCAGTTCCTGTTCTAATTTTAAAACCCCTTCTGGTGTCAGTATGGTCTCCCTGTTGGTCATATTTCCATTCTCCCCTTCAAATATTCTATACCAAAAATGATATGTTGCTAATATATGCCCCCAAATCATTTTTATTCTTTGGCAATGTATGGGAAATGTCCTAAGTATGAAGAAGCACTGCTACGCAATTCGCCACTGTGCAGTGCTTTATACTCGTATTTTAATCAGAACTATTATAATTGCTGTACTATCTTTTGTCAAGAATATTATTGAATTCTAACAATTCCCTGTCTGCGCTTGAAATATTCACGTCGAAACCGGTCAAAATGAATTCGCCTGCTCCCTCTGATAAATCCCAGTAATTTGACAGGATACAATTCATACAGGGCATGAAGCCTCTTTATCTGTTCCAGCGTAATTATGTTAAAACGAATCTCTTCCCGATAAACCCTGCTGACAGCATAAAACAATCCATCCAATACACCGAGTTCTTCCCAGGGATCCAATTCCTGTAGTATCTCCACATCCTGCGGCGGCGCCATCCAGGCCAGCTCTATATTGTAATCCGGGTGTATATCATCTGCTGCTGCGCCGTTGCGGCTATGAGACACCGCTGAGTTTCTAATGGTTTGAAAATGAAAGGAAGGCTTCAATTTAGAATAAGATGTTTCAGCCGGCTCCGCTAAAACCGTTATATTTTTATCGCTCAGACAAACTTCCGGTATGTCGGTTACCTGGCAGGCTAAGCCTGTAGTTCTTAACATGGTATCTGCCAATCTTTGCAATGTTTTTAAATCCCGTCCTCCGATGCACATCCGATTCACCTGCCCGGCTATAGCCTCTACCCATGTCTGCCCAATATCAGTATCTGCTCCCCAGATACCAATTTCAAAATACGGCACATCCGCAGCCATGATGGCCAGCAGCTGTTTTACCAGCAACAGCATACCGGCCAGACGATGGTAAAACCCATCCAATAAAATGATGCCCTCATTCTCTAGAAAAAGAATTTCATCGCGTCTTAAATATTGATGCATCCAGGGGAAGCAGAGTACTGAAGCGTCCATTCTTTTCATGCTGCGTACAATGCCTGCCAAAATCCTGCATCTGTTTTCAGCCTTCAGCTTATCCCAATTTAAAAAAAATCCGGGCACATCTATGAGACAGCCCAAATTCTCATGGTTCTCGGAATCCAAAATCATACCTGTTTTCTGTACCGACATGAAGGGCAGACACTTCTGTGCTACTTTTTCAGGCAACCGCCTTAGTAGAGGATGACTTCCAATTATCCTTCGTCCGCCGTCAGGATGTAATATTACCGTGAATTTTTCCATATACCATACTCCCGGCAAGATATCATAAGGAACTACAATACCATGTATATAGCAAAAGACTAAAAATATACCACACGATGACGGAAAATGCCCTGATTCAAAAGCTTCTGATATTCTTCCGGGGTAATTTCCTCCGGCCTCTTACCAAGCAGTACGGATGCCAATGCCTCCATTACATTGGTTCCAAAGGAACGCCCACCCAGCTCCGGCGTTGAGGTAACCAATAGCTTTGCGCCACGCTGACGCAGCATCTCTACATCCTGCAGAGTGACGGTATTGGTAACAATGATTTTACCCGTTATGGACAAAGGCAGATATTTCTTTATATAAAGAAAATCCCCTGCGATAATGTCAGCCTGTTCATATATTTTGTTATATTTCGGAGTATTGACATCCTGACTCTGCCCGCTGGGATAAAGCATTTTAAGGGGCAGCCTTTGGATTAACGGCATCAGAATTGCAGCTGCCCTATGCAGGCCTTTCAGAGATTTGATGACAATAGGTATGCCGAGAGCAAATATCAAATCGCCAAAAAGAGTTTTGCATCCCATTTGAGCAAAGGCTTCAGCCATCCCCAGCCGCTCCATGCCGCAAACCAACAATATGGTTTTCTCCTCCAATGGAATTTTCAAATCTTCCTTTAAAAATTGAACTACATTTCGCTCCAGGGTGTTTTTCAGTCCGGACCCGTCGGCCATGGGGGTTTTTTGCGCCTCTTTCAGGATAGGAACAGCGGAATGCAAAATATAACGACGATTATTTCTGCCGTAAAGATACAAGCTTATGCCGCCCATCCCAAAGGCATCAACTTTGCCATCCAATTTTCGTATCAGGTCAACAGCCTTTTCATAGCTTCCGTCTGTACCAATCCGTTCTATGCTGTAGTCCTCATCACCTATTCTTATAACAACACTGTGATTCCGGGCAGAAGACCCCAGGCTGACACTAACGATTCGTTTCATAGACCAACCTCTTTTTTCTGCAGATTAAATTGTCCAATAACTGTTATTTTATAATACTCCTATACAGGATTTTTTTCAATGAAAGATATTACTGAATCGTACTTTCCAGCTGAATCTGATAGGATAGGAGTGTATCCTCCATCTCAGAAGCAGTGGAGATGGTGTTAATTAACTTTCGTATTTGACCTGCACCCTTTAAGCCTTTAAGGTACCATGAAACATGTTTCCTTATTTCACAAACACCCACCTTTTCACCCTTTATTTGAATCAACATGTGCATATGACGCAGCGCGGTTTGAATTCTCTCCCGGGCACTGGGAGGCTGCGGAACTATACCTGTATCTCTGAGAGCGATTATATCCCGAAAAAGCCATGGGTTGCCCTGCGCTCCCCTTGCTACCATAATGCCGTCGCATCCTGTCTGCTCCTTCATGCGCAAAGCATCCTGTGCAGAAAAAATGTCTCCATTTCCGATGACGGGAATGGAAAGCCTGGATTTAACCTGCTTAATGATATTCCAGTCGGCAGTTCCTGAATAAAATTGTTCACGGGTGCGGCCATGGACTGTAACAGCAGCAGCGCCGGCCTGCTCAGCAATCAAGGCAATCTCCACTCCATTGATTGATTTTTCATCAAAGCCTTTTCGAATCTTGATCGTCACCGGCTTGGCAGACGCCCTGGAAACTTCCCTTACAATTTCCTCCACCAGCCTGGGATTTTTAAGTAAAGCGCTTCCCTCCCCGTTTTTTACAATTTTAGGTGCAGGACAGCCCATATTTATATCAATCAAATCCGCACTTGTTTCCGATATCTTTTCCGCCATCCGTGCCATAAGCAAAGGCTCCGATCCAAATATCTGTACCCCGATCGGATGCTCATCAGGATGGATTTCCAGCATGTTCTGCGTGCGAGTGTTGCGATAGTAAAGCCCTTTAGCGCTGATCATTTCTGTAAAAACCACCCCGCAGCCCTGCTCCCTGCACAGCAGACGAAAGGGAAGATCGGTTATGCCTGCCATAGGAGCCAGGAATATGGGATTTTTTACCAGGAGATCTCCAATTTTCATTCTTTTCCTCCTTATCCAGGAGTATTGGTATGTTGAGGTTTAACATATATCATAATCCCGATTGAGTGGACGGGCTCTGTATTCTGAATCATAGATATGTTTAGGTTAACCAGGAGTATATTTTATTTGCAAAAAAAAGCTACCGGCATGTAGCCGGTAATCATTCAAAAATGTTGCATTTACCTTTCAATCCGATGCCTCCTGCTCCGGCTCAATGGTTTTCACAAATACGATTCCGTCTATCTTCCACTGACCTTCTTCCTTACGCAATTCAATTACTTTTTCCCCGTTCTGCCAATAGGGAGTCGGGATATCCAATTCAATTTCCTGGGTTTCCTGCTCCGTGTCTTCCCCTTCACTGCCTTCCTCAGCAGCTCCCTCAGCACCTTCTCCTTCACTGTCTCCTTCTTCCTCTTGCTGCTTAGGCATTTGAGCGGCAATCAGCCTTTCCCGAAACTCTTCGGTAATGGAAAATTTCCATGAGGACTCCGGTATGGATTCTTCAACAATCATTTCTGTTTCCGATTCCCAGGGCCAAACCCACAATTTTTTAACCTTTAATTCATAATTATAATCCTGAATATTATAATCTCTGAACTGATCACTATGGAAAATTGAATCTGAATTCAGATGCTTTAATGTAAAAAAACGATGCAAGCTGGCAGGGTCTTCGCCTTGGATAGCTATCTCCGCTCTTTGAGAAAGGCCGTCATTCACTACAACATATATATTTGCCATGTCGTATGCAATGAAGGTTGCCAAAACAATGAGCAGGATAATTACTGCTATACCAACTAGTTTTCTTGCCAGAAAGGTTATCAGCTTTAAGGCGGTATTCAAATGCAAACACCTCTTTCATTAATATGCCAGGGACATGAGTTATTAATTAATAGTGACATATTAACATAAAAAAAAGACTTTGTAAATTTACAAAGTCTTATATATGGAGGACAGGAATGAAATTATCCCTTAATCTCCAGAATTCTAATCAAATCCAGCGGTTCTACCCGAAAGGGAGAGCCCTTGCCCTCATAAAATCCATGCTCTCGAATCATGTGAATATTCAAGGCAGTCCAGGAGATGCTCTCCCCTGTATTCCTGTTCGTTACTCTCACATTTTCCTTGGGATACATACCTTTATGCTGAAAAGGACAGGCAATTGTTCCCCGGGAATCCTCAACGATGACCTCAAGAAATCCATCTACCAAAATGGGATTGCCGAATCCTTGCCTTCCTTTCTCTGTCAAATCCTCCATGCGATTTGCCAGAATCTGATGATTCATTTGAAGTGCGGTAACCGCCTGACCGTCATCAAGCAAAATGTCTACCAGTTTTCTTTCATCATTGCCAAGAAACCCGCTATTACTTATTTCCCCAGGCATCATATTTTTTTCAACTATTTTGAGTCTCGGATCCTGTTTCATCCCAATCCCTTCCCTTCAGAATTTATCGTAATAGATTCTGTCCTCCGGAATTCCCTTTTGAAGCAGCACCTGGATACAGGCATCAATCATTCCGGGGCTACCGCACAGGTATGCTTCCATGCCGGAGCCGTCGGTTATATATCGATCCACTACCTCGGTAATCAGTCCGACCTCCCCCGGCCAATTGTCTGCTTCCCTGGGTGCGGACAGCGCCGGAACAAAGCGGAAATCCGGAATCTGCTTCTCAAAAGCCTTCATTTCATCCGTATAATATAGGTCCCGTTTTTCGACACATCCAAAGAAAAAGGTTGCTTTCCGCCTGATATTTTTATCCCTTATCTCATAAAGAATGGAGTTGATAGGTGCCAGGCCGGAACCCCCTGCAATGCAAATCATTTCCCGGTCGGATTCCCTAAGGAAGAAGTCACCGTGTGGACCGTTCAGGTCAAGTTTGTCTCCCTCTTTCAAATAGTCAAATATATAGGTGGTGCATATTCCATGGGGCACCCGTCGGATGATAAGCTTAATCATTTCCTTTTGCAGGGGGGAGGAAGCAATGGAGTAAGCCCTGTATACTTCCTCTGTGACTTTTCCATATTGGGGCACTTTAATCTGCACATACTGTCCTGCCTTAAAGCTTAACTCTTCTCCATCCTTCAACCGGAGGTACAGGGCTTTTGTGTCATAAGTAAGGTCCACTATTTTTTCTACCGTTGTGGTATATTCCCTGATGCTGAAAAGCTCTTCCGGTATTTCAATTGCCACATCCTCCCTTACCTTCACCTGGCAGGACAAACGGATATTATCTTCCTGCTCTTCCTTGGTGAGATAGGGGGTTTCGGTGGAGAGAAGCGGCCCGCCTCCCGAAATCACCTTTACCTTGCAAAGCCCGCAGCTGCCACGGCCGCCACAGGCTGAGGGAATGAAAATCCCGTTTTGCAGCAAGCTGCCAAGCAGATGATTGCCTCCCTTTACTTCCAACTCCCTGTCATTGTTGATGGTGATTTTGCACATTCCATAATTCAGCAGGAAGCGTTCTGCCAGGGTTAACAGTGCAGCAAGAAATACGCCGATACCGGAAACAATAGAAACAGTCCTTATAACTTCCACTGCCATAATTCTTCCCCCCTACTGGATGGCAAGAATACCGGAAAACCCGATAAAAGCCAATGCCATGATACCGGTAACAATCATTGCAAAGCCTGCCCCCTGCAGACCCTTTGGTATTTTGGTCTCATCCACCTTTTGCCTGATTCCGGCCAAGGCCAGAATAGCCAGGGTCCAGCCAATGCCTCCGCCCGCCCCATAGGCAAGGGACTGAAGAAAATTGTATTCCCTAATAACAATGAACAAAGCTACGCCTAATATTGCACAATTTACCGTAATTAAAGGAAGGAAAATTCCCAGGGTATAGTACAGATTGGGCATGAAACGTTCCAGTATCATTTCCACCAGCTGGACAAAAGCAGCGATTACTATTATGAATACAATGAATCTCAGGTATTCCAGTTCAAAAGGCACCAATATGTACTGATATACCAAATAGTTCAAAACCGATGTTACCGTCATGACAAATATTACTGCCTCCCCCAGTCCCAAAGAAGACTTCAGGTCCTTGGAAATGGACAGGTAGGAACACATTCCCAGAAAATTTGTCAGCAGCACATTGCTGGTAAAGATTGAAGCGAAAAATATGACAAAAGGACTAATTCCCACTTGTCTGCACCCCCCTGCTTATTGATTGCCCGGCTGCTTTTTCTTTGCTAACAGTCAAAGAATTTGCAACCCATATTATGGATGCCAGTACAAAAAAAGCACTGGGAGCCATTACCATAATTGTCCACGGCGTCCACCAGTCACCAAGTATGCGAAAACCCAGAATGGTGCCAAAGCCCATAAGCTCCCGAACTACCGCAATGATAGTTAAAATAAGGGTATATCCCATTCCAGACATGAAACCGTCATAAAAGGACAGAAGGGGCTTGTTTGCTTGGGCAAAGGCTTCACATCGGCCCATTATAATGCAATTGGTAATAATCAAACCTACATAAGGCCCTAAAGCTCTGCTCATATCCGGGTAATAGGCTCGCAGAATTATATCTACAATAATTACATAAAAGGCAATAATCAGTGTTTGAACCATCATCCTGACCCTTATGGGAATGATATTGCGCAGTGCAGATACCGTAAGACTGGAAAATGCAGTTACCAGCGCCACGCCTATTCCCATAACCAATGTATTGGATACCAGGTTGGTAACAGCCAGTGCGGAACAAATACCCAGAATCTGCTTTATTACCGGGTTATCACTCCATAGAGTCTTTTTTGCAATTTCCCTGTATTGAGAGGCCATCAATTGTCACCCCCTATTCTGGTTTTTGCCTGCTTTATGGATTCATTTAAAATATCGATTACAGCAGATGATGTGGCTGTTGCTCCGGTAATAGCATCCACCTGACCTTCACTGCCTGCAGCAGCATAGCGGATTAAGTCACCATCGCTATACAGGGTAATGCCCCGGAACTGTTCCTTGAACCAATCCTCTTGGATACGCCCTCCCAGGCCCGGCGTTTCATTCTGGGAAACGAAGTCCATACCTACAACAGTTTTCAGTTCCTGATCAAGTGCAATGATTCCGGTGATGTCGCCCCACAGGCCGGCTCCTTCAAAGGGAATTGCATAGTATATACTGCCATCATTTGTTTCATATTGATATACGTCGAAACCGTTCATATTCTTTACAACAATATGCTGCTCATAGTATAATTCCAGGTCTGTTGAGCTCATGCCGGCAGGTATCACAATATTTAAAGCATTTAATTGAGCAGTTATTTCATTCAACCGAGCATTGGCAGAAATCTGCGGGCGGGAATAAACATAAAAACCGGAAAGGATGCCTGTAAATAATGCGGTACAGATCAGCATAAATACCAGGTTGAACCATGCTTTATCCTTCATGCGGCAACCCTCCTTTTTGCTGCATTGGCCTTAACAGATTTGACTGCAATATCCAGCAAAGGTACAAAAGAGTTCATAATCAGGATGGCAAACATCATTCCTTCCGGGAACAGGGAGAATTCTCGAATAAACACTGCTACTATACCGACCAGAAAACCAAATAACCATTTCCCTGGATCCGTGGACGGAGCTGTAATGGGATCAGTTGCCATAAACACGGCACCAAATAATACACCGCCTGACAATATTGCGTAGAGTGGATCAGGAAAACGGGAAATACCTGAAAAATAAAATATGGCTTCCATACCCAGAACCCCTGCCAGAACAGAAGAAATGATTTTCCAGGATGCGGTCTTTTTAACAATTAAATATATACCGGCAAGCAGGATCAATACTGCACTAATCTCCCCCATGGAACCGGAAGTGTTCCCAAGCAGCAATTGAAGGTGGGTTGGCAGGGAGTTGAGGGAGTTGCCCTGAGCAGCTGCAGCCAGGGGTGTGGCACTGCTGATGCCGTCTGTTAATTCCGGAACCCATCTGACAAAACCGCCGGGAAAACCGGTAAAAGGCTGCGTCCAGCTATTGGTCATAGCAGCAGGGAATGTAATGAATACAAATACCCGACCCAATATGGCAGGATTAAAAACATTTCTGGCGAATCCTCCAAATACCTGCTTACCGAAAACAACGGCAAATATAACTCCTGCTGCAGCAATCCAGTAAGGTATGGTTACCGGCAAAATCAATGTATACAAAAAGCATGTTACCAATATGGAATCGGTTGGTTTACCTTTTCTGGATTTTTCAAAAAAATATTCGGTTGTCACACCCGCCGCAGTTACCAGAGCCAATAGGGAAAGGACTCTCCATCCAAAAGAATAAACAGAAAATATAAGGATGGGCATTAGTGAAACCAATACTCTTCTCATCATAGGCTGTTTCCTTAGAAATGCTTTGAGAATTGAAAGCAGGGTACCGTTCTCCATGCGCATTTTTTTCTGAATCTGCGCAGCCATAAGCTCACCCCTTTTGTAAATATTTAATTGGTTTGATTTTAATATACACCGTAGTATTATCCTTATAACATATTTTTATCTGCACATTAATATAACCGAAGCATTTCATCCTTTTACTAAAAAGCTATTGATTTATGCCGGCAGTTATTATATGATAACCATGACAACAAAATAAGAATTGGTACAGGTTGCTACATGCATTAATAGGGAAACAGGTCAAAGTCCTGTGCGGTCCCGCCGCCGTGATAGCAATACGATTGAAGCAGCCAAGAGCTGCAGCCACTGGGCAACTGGGAAGGCCAATCGAGATTCATTTGCTTCAGCCGGAAGACCTGCCTGTATCGAAAACACCTATCAACTCCACGGGGATGGGGGGTGTTGTACAATATGCAGTTTTACACCAATAATTAATTTTTTAATTCCGGCATATCCATTTACAGCAGCTACCCCCTTCAACCAAAGGTTGGAGGGTTTTTTGTGTGTTTTTTATTTTGTTGAATCCATGATGTGAAGGAGGTTGTATATAATTTTTACATTTATGGCATAAATAATTAACTGCAACCCATTAGTAAATTTTGGATGAAAACTGGAGGTAGAAAAATATGAACAAAAAAATAATTTTGATAATATCGGTTATATTGATATTTGGTCTGCTCTATGCAGGATACCAGGCTTTTTTAGCTCCCAAGGGAACAGAAGGTTCCAAAGAAGTAACGATACAGGTAGTAGTGGAAAAGGAAGACATAGACGAAACTTTCACCTTCAAAACCGATCATGAATTCTTAACCGATCTGATAAAAGAACAGCAGGACAAATTAGGTGCTTCATATGAATCAACAAACATTGGAACCATGATAACCGGTTTGACGGAGTATAAGGCAGATCCCAACAGTGAGTATTTCATGTTTGAGGTTAATGGAGAAGTTTCTATGGTCGGAACCGATGATACTCCCATACAGGACGGAGATACCTACAAATTTACACTAACCGCCTTTTAGAGGTCACAATGAGAATTCGTGAAATAGTTTTGGTTGGTTTGTTAAGTGCGGCCACCACTGCCGGCAAGCTGGTATTAAGTTTTATACCCAATGTTGAAATTGTCACTTTATTTTTTATTATTTTTGCTACAACCCTGGGTTTAAAACGAAGTCTGCTGATTACAGTGGTTTTTGTTACCACGGAAATACTGATATATGGATTCTCCACCTGGGTAATCGGATACTATCTTGTATGGCCATTATTGGTACTAATCGTATGCGCTCTTAGTAAAAATATCAGCTCTGAATATGGCTATGCTGTTATTGGATCATTGTTCGGCTTTTTTTATGGCATGTTTTTTGCCGTAACGGAATCCTTTTTCTATGGGCTTGCATACGGCTTTGCATATTGGATTAACGGTTTAACTTTTGATTTGGTTCATGGTGCATCTAATTTTGTCATCGTATTGCTCCTATACAAACCGCTGAAAAAAATGATGGACATTCAAGTGGCTAAGCTGCAAACTTATTAACGGGTTATGTTCAGACTCAAGCAAACGCTTTTACTTGATGGCAATAATTATGTTTTGGTTTTATTCCATAACAAATTGGGTAGTTATATTATTAGGAAATAAGGAACATGTTTAGGAGGTTATCAAATTGAAAAGTCTGAAAGGAACCGAAACCAGAAAAAACCTAATGAAATCCTTTGCCGGGGAATCCCAGGCAAGAAACAGGTATACCATTTACGCCAAGGTTGCAGAAAAGGAAGGCTACAGGCAAATTGCCAACCTGTTTACGGAAACCGCTGAAAATGAGTACCAGCATGCAAAAAGATTCTTCAATTTTCTTGCGGAGGGCTTAAAAGATGAGCTTCCCACCGTTGTTGAAATCGAAGCAGGGTTTCCTGCAGCCCTGGGCAATACAGTGGAAAATCTTAAGGCTGCTGCAGCCGGCGAAAAGGAAGAATGGGATGAGCTGTATCCGGAATTTGCAAGGGTGGCCAAAGAAGAAGGATTCCCTGAAATTGCTGCTGCCTGGCTGAAAATTGCTGACGTAGAACAAAGACATGAAACCAGATTTATTAAGTTGAAAGAAAATGTAGAAAACGGAGTAGTATTCAAGAGAAATGAACAGGTAGAATGGATTTGTCAAAAATGTGGTTATATACATACAGGAACTTCTGCTCCGCAGACCTGCCCTGCCTGCCTGCATCCGCAAGCACACTTTGAGCTTTTTGTTGAAAACTACTGATTGCATGTAATCAATGTAAGCTAATCTTTAAATCCAAGAGAGGCCCATAAAGGTCTCTCTTTCATTATATTAAGATAGGCTTTTAACTGCGTATTCTTACTTCTTGCTTCTGGGTTGCTACAGATACCGGAATAGTTTAAAGATAAAAAACCGCTTCATCCCTACGGACAAGCGGTTTTCGCTGGTCTGGGTGACAGGAATTGAACCTGCGACCTCTTGAACCCCATTCAAGCACGCTACCAAACTGCGCCACACCCAGTCACAACGAACAAATATTATATTACTATATTTGCATTAAAAAATCAAGAGGGTTTTCTGCGGTATTTCTTCGATAGATAATTAGATGGTATAATTGTGCATGCTTTATAAGTGCGTTAAATCTATTAATGGTGTAACGAAATTTGCATAACAAAAAAGCTGTCAGGAACTGATGGTTATCATCAGCTCCTGACATTTGCTTTACTTATTATTCATCCGGAATCATTTCTTTATAGTTCTCAGGAGTAACAACTTCTCCCTCTGTGGCAATAAACAATCCGGGGAATCCTTCCTTCTCTACTCCATCAATAGGCTCACCGATGATGTGCTTGTAAAGATTCTCTACACTCTGATATCCCATATTGTAGAAGCTTTGTCCAACAGCTACATCGATGAGATTCAGATCAAAATGTGCTTTTGAGCTGGGGAAAACGTCCATGGTAACAACCTTGCGGTTTTCGGGATCAGCTTCTCTCCATTTTCTCAGCTCAGGCAGTGCATCGGGGCCTACAACATAAGGCCAGCCGCCAGCCATGAACCAGGCATCAATATTGTCGCCGTTTGCACGGGTATAATCTTCAACAACGACTACTGCCTTGTCTACATCATCATCACAAGGCCCCGTATAAACAACTTCGATATTGGTTCCTGCAATGGCATCAGCAAAACCCTCCATACGGGCTGTAATATCGAAAGCGCCGGGGATGCCTTCAAGCTGAGCAACCCGAATCTTATCTTTAGTGCTGTCTTTAAACAATTCAACCATATGTTGGCCGCAAAGTACGCCTGCCTCATAGTTTTCAGTTCCGCAATAGAAAATCCTGCCGGAGTCAGGTGAATCCGCATCAAAGGTGGATACTGCAATACCTGCTTCTATAGCCCTTGCCAGGGTGTCTTTTAATGCATCGGGATGGGCGCAGCTGATAGCGATGCCATCTACTTTCCTTTCTATAAGACCCTCGATTATTTCAACCTGAAGCGTTGCGTCGGCTCTTACCGGGGCATGCCACTCAACATTTATGCCCAAATCCTTTCCGGCATCTTCCATGCCTTCTTTGGCAGGCAGGAATACTATGTTGCCCAGCTGTTGAGGAATGACGACTATAGTGATATCCTTTTTCGGCTCATCATCTGCTGGTTCCTCTTCTTCAGGGCCTGGTGCCTCTGCCGGTGGAGCTTCCGTTGGTGTTTCCGTAGGTTCCGGTGTACCGGTTCCCGGGCCGCTGCAGCCAACAATAGCTACCAGCATTACCAAAACCATCAAGAGTGTGATAAACTTCTTCATGCTTATTTCCTCCTAATTTATTTTTTTATTTACCGCGGCTCTTTTTTAATTGATCCGCAGCAACTGCAATTATAATTACAAAACCAATAATTAAGCTTTGCCAATGAGATTTAATCGATAAGAGTACAAGGGCATTTCTTAATACACCCATAATGGCAGCGCCAAGGATTGTTCCTGTTACCGTTCCCGCACCGCCGTCAAGTGAAGCACCGCCAATAATGACAGCCGCAATGGCATCCAGCTCAAACCCCTGTCCCGATGTGGGCTGCCCTATGCCCAGCCTTGATGCTGTCATTATGCCGGAAAATCCGGCTAACAAGCTGCAAAGCGTATATACAAGCACCTTAACTTTATTAACATTGATACCGGAAATCCTTGTTGCTTCTTCATTACCACCCAGGGCATATATCCTCCTGCCGGTCACTGTTTGGTTTAAAAACACAGCGAAAATGATCGCAACAATTACCATCATCCATATAGGTGTTGGTATGCTGGCCATATAACCTTGGCCTAAAAACAAAAATCTTTCCTTTACATCTGTCACCGGGTAACCTTCGGTTAGAATGTAGCAAAGGCTTCTCGCTATACTCAGGGTGCCTAATGTAGCGATAAAAGGCGGCAGCTTTGCCTTAACTACCAAAAGACCATTGAAAAGACCAAAAAGCGCCCCTGCAATCATTCCCAGTATTATGGAAGGAAAGGCCGGCCATCCCAGGTCAGCCATAGCCATTGTGGCAATAACGCCGGCAAAACCATAGACCGAGCCTAAGGACAAGTCGATTCCGCCTGCAATAATGACCATGCTTACACCAATTCCGGTGATCGCATAAGCGGAAAAGTTCCTTGCAATGGAGAGAACGTTGTCCCATGACCGGAATGGCTCGCTGACGATATACATAATTACACACATTACAAACAGAACTATGAATATATTAAAAGAAGATGATTTAAGAACCCTTTTTCCGGTTTCAACTACATAGTTTTGATTTTTGTTATTTACTGTCATTAGTATTTTTCCCCTTTCTTATGATATCGCCAGCTTCATGATGGATTCCTGGCTTGCGTTTTCTCTTGACAGCTCACCCTTGATACGGCCTTCATGCATGACTACTATCCGGTCGCTCATTCCGAGGACTTCAGGCAGCTCAGAAGATATCATTATAACCGCTACCCCTTGCTTAGCCAATTGAGACATCAGCATATGGATTTCTTTTTTCGCGCCTACGTCTATACCCCGGGTGGGCTCATCCAATATGAGAATATCGGGTTTAATGGCCATCCATTTTGATATGACAACCTTTTGCTGGTTACCGCCGGATAAGTTTTGAACCTTCTGTTCCCGGCTCGGCGTCCTGATTTGCAGGTCTTCAATATATTTTTCAGCCAGCTCTATTTCCTTCTTTTTGTCTATAAAATTATATTTACTGATATTCTCAAGCTCAGCAAGGGAAATATTCCCTCTTACCGACATACCCAGAATCAGGGCTTGCTCCTTCCTGTTTTCCGGAACAAAACCAATGCGATGTTTAAGGGCATCTACAGTAGATCGAATATCAACTTTCTTTCCGTGTATATATATTTCTCCACTGTCCTTATTATCGATACCGAAAACAGCACGCATTACCTCGGAACGGCCTGCCCCAACCAGACCTGCAAAACCAAGGATTTCTCCCTTTCTGACATTAAAGCTTATATCCTTAAGAAAATCGGTATTCAGGTTTTTGACTTCCAATGCAATATCGGATATGTTTGCTTCTTCTTTTGCAAAAATATCATTGATCTCGCGGCCTACCATCATACTGATAATCCTTTGTTCCTCTATTTCTTCCTTGGAAAGCAGGCCTACCATTTGACCGTCACGCATGACGGCAACTTCATCGGATATGCGTGTAATTTCATTCATTCGATGGGATATGAACACAATTGCAACATTATCTTGTTTCAGCTTATTTATTATCTCAAACAACACCTCTGTCTCGGTGTTTGTCAATGAAGATGTGGGCTCATCCATGATGATTACTTTTGCATCCAGAGACAAAGCTTTGGCTACCTCGAGCATTTGTCTTTGTGCTACTGACAGCTTTGCTACCTTGGTATTTGTATCAACGTCCAGGGCAACTCTGGATATCAATTCCTTTGCCTGCAGATGCATCCGCTTCTTATCAGCAAAGATACCCTTCTTTATTTCCCTGCCGACAAAGATATTTTCGGCAATATTCATATTGGGGAGATCCATGAGCTCCTGATATATAATACTTATACCAAGATTCCTGGCGGTCAGCGGTCCGTCAATATTCACTTTTTTCCCTTCAATAAAAATCTCACCCTGGTCTTTTTCCAATACACCGGATAAGATTTTCATTAAGGTGGATTTGCCGGCTCCGTTTTCTCCTACCAAGGATATAACTTTCCCAAGTTCCACTGAAAAATCGACTTTATCCAGCGCAAGCACACCTGGGAATCGTTTTGTGATACCTTTCATCTCCAGAAATGGGCTTCTGACGGGTGCAGCTTTCTTCACTCTTTCACCTTCTTATCAATAGTAATGTGCTTATTCTCTAATTTAACTAAAATTCATGCGTCACGGCATCGTCCGGCAGATAAAGTTGTACCCTCTTTAGCTGAGAACTAATTTGATGCTAAACGCTGAAAATAACTTTTGTTAACTTTTATATATAATATAGTCTGATTTAAACGAAAACCTCAATCAGATTTAAGAAAGATCTTCGCGCTTTATAAGGCCGTTGATCCAGAAAATGCTCGTATATTTTATATAATCATTTTATCCGGCTATTAAACATAATTCTGAATTACATACATAATAATAAATTTGTTCCACTAAGTCAATACAATTTGATGATTTTTAGTTTGTACAGTTGAGAAATATATATGGCAGAAGCGGACTGATTATTCATAGTTAGATTTCTCCATCCAGGATAGAACATTATCAAAGGCAATTTCTGCCCGTCTTTCCAGCGCCTCCTTTGTAGCAAAAGCAATATGAGGAGTTAACACCACGTTTTTAGCCCTGACCAAAGGATGATCAGGGGAGATGGGAGGTTCCGTATCAAATACATCAATGCCCGCTCCGGCCAGTCTGCCCTCATTAAGGGCATCAGCTAAAGCCAGGCTGTCAACTACAGGCCCTCTTGCAGTGTTAATTAAGATACTCCCCCGTTTCATCAAAGAAACCTTTTCTTTACTGATAAGTCCCCTTGTGTTTTCATTGAGGGGAACATGGAGTGTTAAAATATCACTCCCCGCCAGTAACTCATCCAGGCTGACATATTTCACGCCAATCTTTCTCGCTTCTACCTTCTCGGTACGGCTGTATGCTACCAACTTACAACCAAAGGCACGGCCAATTTCCGCTACCTTTAAGCCGATGGCTCCCGTGCCCACTATCCCCAGGGTCTTTCCAGCAAGTTCAAAGCCCGCCAGTCCATTTCCTGTCTTTCCTTCTTTAACCGCATCATGGCACTTCGGAATATTTCTCAATACTGAAATAATCAGCCCGAAAGTTAATTCGGCAACGGAGGAGGTGGAATATCCCGCTGCGTTTCTAACTGATATACCGCGTTTTCTGCAGGCCTCCCTGCCGATGTGGTCAATTCCGGTAAAGGCCACCGAAATAAGCTTCAGGTTACCGCATTTGCTGATTGCATCATTTGAAAAGGGCAGGTTGCTAAGAATGACAATATCCGCTTGGGCTGCTCTTTTAATCAACTCGCCTTCATTATCCGGTTTATCATTATATACAACAAACTCGTGACCCTTATCCTCCAGCTTTTTTGCCAGGGTAAGGATTTTCTCACCTGCTACACCCAGGGGCTCCAATAATACAATACGCATTTTATGAACACTCCTCTGCATCGAGCTTTATCTAAAGGCAAACCGCATCTGTACAAGTATTATTATACGTAAAACATCCAGGGGCTACTCTTTTGGATTCATTACAGTACCGATAAAAACAGGCAATTGGGTTGAGTTATCAATTATGGCGAAAACAAATGGCCGGTCCAGTGCAACTGTTTTTAAATCCACAGGTGCACTTTCTTCTTTCATTTCAACCTTGGTTACCGCTCCGGCTTTTGTGCCCAGTTCATCCATCGAAATAAAGGTTTTATGGAGTACCTCACCGATATAGATATTTCCTCTGGATGATTTACCCATTCTGGTGAAATCAGCCTTTGCCGGAATAAAACCATCCGGCATGCCCATGCTCTTTAATACATCATTTAGCTTGACTTCAAACTCATAGCTGAATTTGGGCATGGATGCATATACTACCGCAGAATCGGCATTTCTTATTGTATTCAATAAACCTTCCCCTGAAAGATTTTGTATATATTCCTCAATCCTTACCCCTTCATTGGGAAGCAATGCTGCAAAGCTGTATTTTTCATTATAATAGGGTTTAATAAACCCGGTTGCGCTACCATCATCCAAAAAGAGGCTTTCTTCCGACCGCATAAAGTCAGTAACCGACTTTGCCCCGTCAAGAGATGTAAATTCACCTTGGAATATATCATCCTTTCCATATACGTTTTTCCATTCAGCATCAAAAACAATTGCATTGATCAGATACATAACTGCATCATCTTTGATTTCGTCAAGTATCTTGTTTATCATGCCGTCCGTACTAGTCTTAACCCAGTTGTTAATTTCCAAAAGGGTTTGGTCCGAAAAGGGTGATTTATAGATTTCAGAATCGTAATAGTCGGCATTCTTCTGAAGGAAATCCTTTTCAACAGTTAAACGATTTTCATCATCACGAAACCATATGGAGTTGGCAATTTTCAGTTTGGATTTTTCCTCATTTGGCAGGTTATTTGCAAAATAGTGGAGATATTCGTTCAGATCATCAAGGGAAATATCCTTACCCAGAGCTTTTTCCATTTGGGACAATGTTTGATTGTCCGCACCGTTAGCCGTCATTGCAAGAGCAAACATCACGGAAATTGGAGACACAAGGGAGTTTTTCTTATTGTCTATTGATTTTTTAAAAAGCTCTACGGTAAAGTCAGCTGTATTGTCAATAAACCGGTTATCAACTTTTTTCCCATCAACAGCACCTGGCTTTACCCCCTCCATTAAATTTTCTGCTGCTGCCTGTGAAACAAATACCGAGCATGCAGTGATGTATAAAGATAATGCTATAAGCAATATCAAGCTCAACAATAGTAAAAGGGCTCTTTTTAATTTCATGTTGATGGTTTTCATTACAACACATCCTTCACTCTTTATTCAGGGAAAAATATAAGCAGTTCAGTCATTCGATGTTGTACCTGTATTAGTATTGACTTCCCCATTATCCATTTTGTTTCAGTTTTTGATAAACTCGTTTACTAAAGAAAGAAATCACTCTTACCTTAGGAGTAAGAGTGACCTCTGAACGTGAATTTCTACACTTATAACATGCTGCCTTGTACGGATGGTTTCCGGCTTTGAATAAAAAAAGAGCGATTGGTGGAGATAATGGGATTTGAACCCACGACCTTTCGGATGCGAACCGAACGCTCTACCGGCTGAGCTATATCCCCCTGTTATACTGTGTAGCTATTGGATTGGATATTATCTACTATACACCTGCAAAAAAAGCTTTTCAAGACTCAAATTTCGTAATCATGTGACTTCCCAAAATCTCTTTTAGCCTTCTCTCTCCATTTGCCCCTTGCATAAAAGAAGCTGTTGATAACAGAACCCATAACCCAGGCAACAAGGAGTGATACAAATACGGATTCCGGCCGTCCGTTCGGATATATCTCACTTCTGGTAAAATACGAAATGCCGTAGGCAATTGGTATGCGCAATCCTACTGTAATAAGCAATGATATCCACATGGGAGTGACAGTATCGCCGGCACCACGCATCACACCCGATAAGACTTGCGTAACCGCCATTGCAATATAACCTACTGCTAAAATCTTCATCATCCGCATGCTGAAGTCAACAAGTTCAGGAGTATCTGTAAAAATTCCCATGAGATATCTTCCAAACAGCAGGATGACTATTGTAATTGTTGCAGCTACGCTTATCGAGATTTTCAGTCCGGATTTGGTACCCCTTGTAACCCTGTCAAGCTTACCCGCGCCAACGTTCTGCCCGGTAAATGTAGTCATGGCAGTACCGAAAGAAAAATTCGGCATCATGGCAAAACCGTCCACCCGCATAACAATTACATTGCATGCAATAACCATTTCGCCGAAGCTGTTGGTCAGCGATTGAACTGTGATCATTGCAAAAGAAAAGATTGCCTGTGTCAGGCCGGAGGGCAAGCCCAGTTTTATCAGCCTTAAGCTGTATTCCTTTAAGGGTATAAAGTATGACAGCCTGAAATCAAAAATATCTGACATTTTCTTGAGCTTCATAAAGCAAAGAACTGCTGAAACTCCCTGTGCTAATACCGTTGCCAAAGCAACTCCCGGAACTCCCATATTTAACCCGGCCACAAACCAGATATCCAGTATAACATTGAGCAAGGTGGAAATCATCAAAAAAACCAGTGCGGAAAGCGAGTCTCCCAATCCCCTGAGAATTCCGGACAGGATGTTGTAATAGGAAAAGCCTATAATGCCCAGGAAAAATATGACCAAATAGTCATTACACCAATCAATAATAGCAGCAGGTGTATTAAGCAAACTCAGAAGCGGTTTGGCCAAAAGGGGTCCGGCTATCATAACGACAAGGGAAGCTATTGCCGTTAATGTTATGCATACTCCAATAGTGTGAGATAGCCTTTCCCTGTCCCTGGCTCCATAATACTGTGATACCATAATTCCTGCTCCTGTAGCTACACCTACAAACAGAACCAGCAGCAAATTCAAAATAGGCCATGCACTGCCTACAGCAGCAAGGGCATTATCCCCGATATATCTGCCTACAATGATGGAGTCTGCCGTATTGTAAAATTGCTGAGCAATATTGCCTATCAACAAGGGAATTGAGAATTCCAGTATTCTTTTCCATGGTGTGCCTGTGGTCATATCTTTTGCTGTAAAAACAGATCTTAATTTAGACATTATATCCCTCTGTCAAGTCTTTTATTAACACATATTTTTTATTGTATCCTACTGACGCATATTTGTATATGGAATTAATATACAAGAAAATATATGCCCCTCACCGCAACATTAGGGTTGCTATGAGGGGCATAGGACTCATATGATTAACAATAAGGTTTACGGAATAAACTGACTTCTATTTTTCTGTCTTTGCTTATTCAGCGTCAACCTTTGCCATATGGGCAATGAGGTCTACAACCTTGTTGGAATAACCCCATTCATTGTCATACCATGCAACCAATTTTACAAAGTTGGGATTCAGGGAGATACCGGCACCGGCATCGAATATGCAGGTTCTGGAGTCAGAGATGAAATCGGTGGATACAACTGCATCTTCCGTATATCCCATAATGCCCTTCAGCTCGTTTTCTGAAGCCTTCTTCATGGCTGCCTTGATTTCATCATAGGAAGCAGCTTTTTCCAGGCGGCAGGTCAGGTCAACAACTGAAACATTGATGGTGGGTACACGGAAAGCCATTCCGGTTAATTTGCCGTTCAACTCGGGAATAACCTTGCCAACTGCTTTTGCAGCACCGGTTGAGGAAGGAATGATGTTGGCTGCTGCCGCACGTCCGCCTCTCCAGTCCTTCTTGGATGGGCCGTCTACCGTCTTTTGGGTGGCAGTGGTAGCGTGAACGGTGGTCATTAAACCTTCTACAATGCCAAAGTTTTCATGAAGCACCTTGGCCAAAGGAGCCAGGCAGTTTGTAGTGCAGGACGCATTGGAAACCACATTCATATCCTTGGTGTATTTATCCTGGTTAACACCCATAACAAACATGGGAGTGTCTTTTGAAGGAGCGGAAATAACAACCTTCTTAGCTCCGCCTTTAAAGTGAGCTGAAGCCTTCTCAGTTGTGGTGAACACACCAGTTGATTCAACTATGTATTCTGCCCCACACTCATTCCAAGGAATTTCTTCAGGATTCATAGAAGCATATACATTGATTTCGTTGCCGTTTACAACTAATTTACCGTTTTCGGCCTTTGCATCACCCTTGAATTGTCCGTGAACGGAATCATAACGGAGCATGTACACCATATAATCAAGATCAATGAAAGGATCATTGATTCCAACAACCTTTACGTTGGGATTGTCCAATGAAGCCCTAAATACCAAACGGCCGATCCGGCCAAATCCATTAATGCCTATTTTTATCATTTAAAATCCTCCTGTCACTTAAAATTTCCCATATTGTATTTTATTACATATTCCCTCTGTTTACAAGCCCAAAAAACAAATTTGTTAAAGAAAAAACAAATTTAGCTCAACATCTGCAGATAGGTATGGATAAACATATCCAAATCTCCATCCATTACTGCCTGAATATTACCGGTCTCAACATTGGTTCTGTGATCCTTCACCATATTGTAGGGATGAAACACATAGGAGCGGATCTGGCTGCCCCATTCTATTTTTTTCATTTCCCCCTTCATTTCATTCACCCTTTCCTGCGCTTCCTGTTCCTTCAGCTCCAGCAGCTTGGCCTTAAGCATTTTCATGGCAGTTTCCCTGTTTTGGATCTGAGATCGTTCATTCTGGCATGAAACTACTATGCCTGTCGGCAAATGAGTAATGCGAACAGCAGATTCTGTTTTGTTCACATGCTGGCCTCCTGCCCCGCTGGAACGGTAAGTATCAACCTTCAGATCTTCAGGACGGATTTCAATGGTATTGTCATCCTCCAGCTCCGGCATTACATCAAGTGATACAAAGGATGTATGCCTTCGGCCGGATGAATCAAAGGGGGAAATCCTCACCAGCCGATGAACACCTTTTTCAGCTTTCAAATAACCGTAGGCATTTTCTCCGATAATATGCAGGGTAGTGCTTTTGACCCCGGCCTCGTCTCCCGGCAGAAAATCCAGTGTTTTGACTTCATATCCATTGTTTTCACACCATCTTGTATACATACGCAGCAGCATGGCTGCCCAGTCCATAGCTTCTGTGCCGCCTGCGCCTGCATGGAGGGATATAATGGCGTTGCTGGCATCATATTGACCCTTGAGCAAAGTAGCAAGTCTCATCCGTTCAACATCTTTATCCAACTGCGCCACTTCATCCAGTACTTCCTGGATAACAGAAGCATCCTCCATCTCCTGCCCCAGTTCAAGGAGAACCTCGGCATCTTCTACCCTGGTTTTCATCTTATGCCATGTCTCCACCTTATTCTTCAGTATCTTAATCTCCCGGTTTACCTTTTGTGACCGTTCCAGATCAGACCAAAAATCCGGAGCATTCATTTGCTGTTCCAATTCCGATATTCTTTTCTTTAACCCATGCAGGTCAAAGTGAATCACCTATCTTTACAAGCGTCTCCTTTACGGACTGCAGCCTTTGCCGGGCTTGATCCAGTTCAATCATAACAATCACACCTTTCGCAATAGCTGCGGCGTGATATCAGGCACCGCAGCACTTTTTATATTTCTTCCCGCTGCCACAGGGACAGGGGTCGTTTCTTCCTATCTTTGCATCCTTTACCACCGGCTTCCTGGGCCGGTTGCCGTGACCGGCTTCTATGGGCTCTGCTACCTTCTCCCGTTTGGGCATATTGGTTTGCACCCTTACATGAAAAAGAAGGGTGAGCACTTCTTCCTGAATACTCCTGATCATGTCCTGAAACATTTCATAGCCTTCAAACTTGTATTCCATAACCGGATCCCGCTGACCGTAAGCTCGAAGTCCAATACCTTGCCGGAGCTGATCCATGGCGTCAATATGATCCATCCATTTGCGATCCACTACTTTCAAGGTAATTACCCGCTCGACTTCCCGCATGGGCTCTTCCCCGTTTAATTCTTCCTGTTTTTGATAGGCAGCCTCCGCTGTCTCCAGCAATGCTTCCTTCAGGTCAGACTTTGTAATGGTATGAATGTCCAACTCATCAATATTAAAGGAAGCAGGGGGAATACAAATTTTCTCAAGATAAGCTATCATGCCTTTTAAATCCCATTCATCGGGATAGGAGGTATCTCCCAGGTATATCTCCATAGCAGAATCAATAAGGGCTCCCACCATATCCATGATACTGCTGCGCAGGTTTTCCCCTTCCAGTACGCTGCGGCGCTGGGAGTAGATAATTTCTCGCTGTACATTCATTACATCGTCATATTGTAAAACATGTTTTCTAATATTGAAGTTGTTGCTCTCAACCCTCTTTTGTGCCTGCTCAATCTGTCCGGACAGAAGATTGTGCTCCAGGGGCTGGTCTTCCTCCATGCCCAAAGTAGCCACAATGCCCTTAATTCTATCTGAACCGAACAGCCGCATCAAATCATCTTCCAGCGAAATATAGAAACGCGAAGACCCAGGGTCACCCTGACGACCGGCCCGTCCCCTCAGCTGATTGTCAATCCGTCTGCTTTCATGGCGTTCGGTTCCGATAATATGCAGCCCGCCCAGCTCAATAATCTTTTGCCGTTCCAGCCAGGTCTCCCGCTCATATTCTTTGTATAGCGTTTCATAAACTTTTCTGGCTTCCTTTAACTCCGGATCGTCCGTCTCATTGACACCGGTGACTTCGCTAAGGATGTCATCGGAAAAGCCCTGCTTTCGCATCTCCTTCTTGGTCAGAAATTCCGGATTCCCTCCCAGAATAATGTCGGTGCCACGCCCTGCCATATTGGTGGCGATGGTAACCGCCTTGTACTTGCCGGCCTGGGCAATTATTTCAGCTTCCTTTTCATGAAACTTGGCATTTAAAACTTCATGGGGAATCCCGCGACGTTTAAGCATATTGCTGAGCATTTCGGATACTTCAATCGAAACTGTCCCCACCAGGATGGGCTGTCCAACAGCATGCCGCTGAACAATTTCATCAACTACTCCTTTGAACTTTCCCCTTTCTGTTAAGTAGATGACATCATTAAAATCCTTTCGGATCATAGGCATATTCGTAGGAATAACCACAACATCCAGGCCATAGATGGATTTGAATTCATCCTCTTCGGTTTTGGCAGTACCGGTCATACCTGAAAGCTTGGAATACATCCGAAAATAATTCTGAAAGGTTATGGTGGCCAAAGTCTTGCTTTCCCGCTGTACACTTACATTTTCCTTGGCTTCAATAGCCTGGTGCAGTCCGTCGCTGTATCTTCGTCCCAGCATCAGCCTGCCGGTAAATTCGTCTACTATAATAACCTGGCCGTCCTTTACCACATAGTCCCTGTCTCGTTTCATCAGGTTATGAGCTTTCAGCGCTTGATTAATGTGATGAGACAGCTCCGTATTCTCCGGATCAGCCAGATTGTCCACGGCAAAGTACTGCTCAGCTTTTGCTACGCCTTCTTCAGTCAGGTTAACTGTGCGAGCTTTCTCGTCCATCTCAAAATCCCGCTCATATTTTAAACGCACTACAAAGCGATCTACCCGGAAGTATAAATCTGTTGATTTATCGCCCGCACCGGAAATAATCAAAGGAGTACGGGCTTCATCAATCAGAATTGAATCCACCTCGTCAACAATGGCAAAGTTAAGCTTCCGCTGTACCATATCCTCCTTGTAAATCACCATATTATCCCGCAGATAATCAAAGCCAAATTCGTTATTGGTACCGTAGGTGATATCCGAGCGATAGCCGGTACGACGTTCCTGAGGCTTCATTCCATGAACAATCAAGCCCACGGACAAGCCCAGGAAACGATAGATTTTTCCCATCCATTCGCTGTCCCTGCGGGCAAGATAATCATTTACTGTTACAATATGAACTCCTTTGCCGCTCAGAGCATTTAGGTAAGCGGGTAAGGTAGCAACCAGGGTTTTTCCTTCGCCGGTTTTCATTTCAGCAATACGGCCTTGATGAAGTACAATTCCACCCAGCAATTGTACATTGAAATGACGCATCCCCAGGGTGCGTACGGAAGCCTCCCTTACTACGGCAAAGGCTTCAGGAAGCAATTCTTCCAGAGATTCGCCGTTGGCATACCGATTTTTGAATTCCGCTGTTTTTCCTCGCAGCTCACTGTCACTCAATGCCTTCATGGAAGATTCAAGGGCTTCTATTTGTTGTACCGTATTCTTAAGGCGTTTGATTTCCCGTTCATTGCTGTCACCAAATAACTTCTTTAGCAGACCTGCCATTATAACATTCACCCCGGTTTTAATTTCATCATATCATTTTACCATGTAACCGGCTGCCTTACAAGGATTAGCCAAAATATGAACCAGGGGAGTTTTTACTCCCCTGGTTTTATATGTAGCAATATTGAAAGCCAAGTTATTGTATTAATTATTCGTATTCCGGTTCGATAAGGCCATATCTGCCGTCCCGCCGTTTATATACCACATTAACCTCATCGGTATCCGCATTGGAAAATACGAAGAAGCTGTGTCCAAGTAAATCCATCTGCATCAAAGCTTCTTCTATCGACATGGGTTTGACAGCAAAGCGTTTGGTTCGTACGATTTTAAGCTCCTCATCGCCTTGATCACGATACTCGCCTTTGCTGAATACCATTTTATCATCAACAAAGGCGCCGGTCCGGAAACTTCGCTCCAGCTTGGTGCGATACTTATGAATCTGCCGCTCCAATTTATCAAGCACCTTATCAATGGAAGCATACATATTGTCGGTAGATTCCTCAGCTCGAATCAGAATCCCATTGAAGGGAATGGTAACCTCTACTATATGTCGGTTTTTTTCAACTGACAATGTTACCTGAGCTTCCGTACCCGGTACAAAATAGCGTTCCAGCTTGCCAACTTTCTTGTTGATTTGTCTTCGAAGTGCATCAGTGATGTCCATGTTTTTACCGCTAATGATAATGTTCATTGGCTCAGCTCCTTTCCCATATCCTATTATATTATTTATTCGATACTGTTTCAAAAATTCCTTTATTGACTGATATGGCTGACATTTTCGGTTGTGTTAAAATGCAGTTCTTATTAAATTCTTACCCTTCTAATCTGCCATCAAACATCCTTCGTTTTGAGATTACAAGTTATAACATACTTAATATATAATATGTAACATGGTGTCATATTATGCGTAATTTTGTTTTATTTTCACTAGTTTTGATGAATTCCACAAATCTTTATTATACTATGTCAAAATATCTAAAGATGAGAGGAGGATACTGGATGCAAATCAAAGAATTGCTTTTGAAGATTGAGGAAAAACGGAAAGAGCTGAACAAACTGGTTGACTCCAAACTATCAGGACTTTTTGCTAAAGAAATCATAAAAATAAGCAATGAGCTGGATGTGCTCATTGCCGCCTATCTAAAATTATGCAAAGATAATATAGATATCAGGAGCCCTCATGATAGAACTTGATTTTTGTTTCCTCGCTTAATTTCTCAAACTCTTCCTGTGACAATACATCATGTAATACAACCTTCCAGCTGTACTCCGATTGTTTCAACTGCAGAAATGAATACAGGGGCATTTGACCGTCATCGTACATCAAATATACAATCATGCTTCCGTCTTCCATCGGATAAACCCGTTCACTTAACAGCAAATTAGTTTTCTTTTGTTGAAAACCGACCTTGTCTAATTCTTCATCGGACACCGTTATAATTCCACCTTCGCTACTCAGGTTTTGCCTTTGCATCTCCTTTTGATATGAAAGCAGATCCAGTTTTCCTTCCAGACGTTGTGAAAATAATAAACCTGCCCTTTCTGCAACTAATGGAATCTGATATCCTATTGTAAATCTATAGTGAGCATAAATGCCTGAAATCATGATAGCTGATACAAGAATGCAAATTACAATACGACCTGTCGGAAACTTCTTTTTGTTCATCTTGTTGTTTAAATATACCTTAATATTGTATACAAGCCATGGTGCCAATAAAATTATGCCCAGGATAAAATAAACAATTCTTGCCGCTCGCATGTCTTACCTCCTTACAGTACTTTGCTTAAAAAGGATCGGGTGCGTTCATTTTTCGGATTGTTGAAAAGCTCTTCCGGACTGTTCTCTTCAGCAATTATACCCTCATCCATAAACAAAATCCTGTCGCCCACTTCCCGGGCAAAACCCATTTCATGAGTTACAACTACCATGGTCATGCCTTCCACCACCAATTGCTTCATGGCACTTAGAACCTCTCCTACCATTTCCGGATCCAAAGCCGAAGTTGGCTCATCGAAAAGCATAATCTCCGGATCCATTGCCAGTGCTCTTGCAATGGCCACACGCTGTTTTTGTCCTCCCGATAATTTATTGGGATACTCATAGTCTTTATCGGGAAGCCCTACCTTGCGAAGAAGCATTACCGCCTTTTCACTGGCCTCTTCCTTACTCATGCCCTTCAGCTTAACAGGGGCAAGGGTTATATTCTCCATTACATTCATATGGGGGAAAAGATTAAACTGCTGAAACACCATTCCTACCTTTTGTCTCAATTTGTTTATATCCTTCCCATGCTCGGTCAGGGAAACCCCGTCTATAAAAACTTCACCGCTGGTGGGCTCTTCCAATAGGTTGAGGCAGCGCAGAAAGGTGCTCTTGCCCGACCCGCTGGGCCCGATAACGCAAACCACTTCTCCCTTATGGATTTCATTGCTGACCCCTCTCAGCACCTCCAGGGTGCCAAAGGATTTATATAAATCAACCACTTTAATCACTTTTGCGCATCCCCCTCTCCATCTTACCCAATGCGGCTGTCATCATCACAGTGATATAAAAGTAAATAAGAGCTATGACCAGGTAGGGTGTATAATTGGAAAAGGTACGCCCTCGTACAATCTCTGCTCCCCGCATCAAATCCTCCAATCCGATAAAGCCGGCAATGGCGGTTTCCTTCCACAGGGAGATTACCTCATTACCCATACCAGGCAGGATATTCTTTATAGCCTGAGGTATAATAATATGATACATGGACTGGGAATAGGAAAGGCCCAGGGAACGCGCCGCCTCCATTTGCCCCTTATCCACTGCCTGAATACCTGCACGAATTAATTCCGCTACATACGCTCCGCTGTTGATACCAAAAGCAATAGAGGCTACTGCAACTCTGTGCATATTAACCGAGGCAAAAACCGCAAAATAGATAATAAGCAGCTGAACCACTACCGGTGTGCCCCTGATAATATCCACATATTTGGAAGCGAAGTAACTCAACACCTTATTGTTCGTCAGCCTTGCAAGAGCAATCAGCAAACCGATGGCTCCGCCTATAAGAGCTGCATAAAAAGTGAGCTGGATGGAAATGCCCAAGCCTTTCACAAAATGCAGATACCTGTTCTCCCGTATTAAATTGAAGAATATCTCATCAGAAAGCTTACCGATGATTTTCATAATCATATCCAAATTTCTCAGCCCCAATAAACTTTTTTTCAAAGTCATTTTATATTAATACGTTTAATATTTGCAATAGTATCCAACGATTAATATCAAGCATTAAATACAAAGTTACTTTTCATGAAATACAGCCAGCATGAAACCATTATGCTGGCTGCAAAAAGCCTACATGAATAAATATAATTTTTAGTTCAGGAAAGAGTATTCTTCCACCCATTCCTCAATCTTTCCGCCGGCCTTTAATTCAGCAAGCACTTCATTTATTACAGCCTGGAGATCTGTTGCGCCTTTTCGTACTGCCAATGCATATTCCTCATCATCAGCGGCCTTCTCATCCAGCAGAACCAATCCCTCATTCTCCTGAACTATCATTTGAGCGGGCAGATCATCTACGATAACAGCATCCAATCGTCCGTTTTTTAAATCAATTGCTGCTTCCAGTGCATTATCGAAGCGAACTATATTATCAGTGTATTCCTTTGCAGTAAAATCTCCGGTTGTACCGCTTTGTACACCTATGGTTTTTCCCTCCAGATCAGCCGCTTTTGTAATTTCAGTATTTCCTTCCTGTATAATTATGGTTTGAACCGCTTTGAAGTAGGTATCAGTAAAGAGAACCTGCTCTTCCCGATCAGGCTTGATGGTAAATCCGGCTCCGATGAAATCAATCTGTTTGGAGGTCAGGGCATTAATCAACCCTTCAAAATCCATATCAACCACTTCCAGCTCCACGCCAAGCTTTTCGGCAATTTTGGCTGCGATTTCCGCATCCACGCCTATAACATCATCACCTCTTCGTATTTCAAAGGGTGGGAAAGCAGCATTGGTACCCCATATAATTTTTCCGGATTCCTTAATTTTAGCCATACTTTCGCTCATTTCTGATTCCTGGCCGTTATCAGCGGCTTCATTACCTCCAGGTGTCTCATCTTGTTCCGTTTCACCGGATTGGACTGAGGAGCCATTGGACTGGGACTGGGAGGCCGGACCCTCATTCCCATTTGATGCACAGCCGAATAAGGCAATGCTCATTACAACAACCAGCAATAAGGCTAATACTTTTTTATACGTTTTCATTCTATACATTCCCCCTTGAGTGAATAATTAATTATTACTACATATTATAAACGAATAATTATAAATATGCAATGCATAATTATAAATTTTTTATTTTTATTTTTTGTCTGTTTCTGCAATTTAATGAAGTGAATATTTCGCGTATGTGGATATGTGGACTTAACTCTTGTGGATAATGTGGATATAATTGTGTATAACCTAATAATACACGCTTTTTCCTGTGGAAAAACCATTTTCGAACAGGGGAACAGGTTTTTCATTCATCTTTCATTCAAGTTTTTTCGACATAAATATTCAATAAACTCAGGGAATTATTTGATATGTTTGACTTAAAAATTGCATTTTAGATACAAGGCTGTAAATATAAATATGAAATGCATAGAATAAAAGCAGTAAAAATGATGTGAAAAACCCCGGGAATTCCGGGGCTTTGACCAATTTTATTTCATTAACAGGTGTGTAACAAGGCATCCTGGCTTGGGGATTACCTTCTGGATTGGTAACAATCACTGCAGTATATTGGTCTGTCGTTTTTTGGTTCAAATGGTACCTGAGTTTGGGCACCGCAATCAGCACAGATCGCATCGTGCATTTCCCTCCTGCCGCCATTGCCACCAATTGTTCTTCTGCCGCTGGCTTTTCGTTGATCACGGCAGGTTTTGCAACGAGCAGGCTCGTTCTGGAAACCCTTTTCAGCATAGAATTCCTGTTCACCGGCAGTAAACGTGAATTCGGAGCCACACTCTTTGCAAAGTAATGTTTTGTCTTCGAACATGGATTTAATCCCCTCGCTTTAAATAAGTTATTACCGCTCTATCCTAGCTGACCTGGTCTTTGCCCCCACACCCGCCGTCAGGAAGTCTCGCTCAAGGATTTACCCTCCTACTACTGCTTCTCACTATATTTTTGTAGGATGCAACCTTAAATTCATACCAAGATTCGTTACCAGTGTCAGCTCCGGAAAATGCAGTATTGCGCAAAAGAGAAGAGGAACCTGTGACATGCCCGAAAACTTGAAATTTAATTTTAAGTTCATCGATACAAAACTATAGGACGGACTTACATCTAAGCCGCACCATGATTACCGGAATTTTTCCGGCTTACGTGGATCGTTTCGCCTGCGACTGGCATCGATTTTCAACCACAGACCTAAGAATAGAACT
>DUOI01000044.1 GCA_012838915.1 Clostridiales bacterium | reverse complement strand
TTTGTTACCATTCCCACAAGGCAAAACCAGGTTCAGTTTTTGTAGCAATACAAGGCTTAAGATCAGACGGTCATCAGTTTATTGCTGATGCCTTGTCCAAAGGAGCCTGTGCCGTTGTAGTGAGTAAAGAACTGCATAAGATTACTGCCTTAACAGACTTATACGGCAAGGTGACAGTGATAAGGGTAAGGGAAACCAGGTCAGCCTTAAGCAGGATGGCTGCAAACCTATGCAAACATCCATCAAAAGCGCTTAATATGATCGGGGTTACCGGTACCAACGGAAAGACCACAATAGCTTATCTTGTACATGCCATACTGGAACGGTATGAGGGTGTTGGTCAAATTGGCTCCCTTGGTATTTTCAGCGGACACGAATGGAAGGAATCATCCCATACTACTCCGGAATCCCTGGAACTTCAGAAAATATTAAAGGATATGCTGGATTCCGGATTAAAGTCCTGCATTATGGAGGTGTCTTCCCATGCCCTTGAGCTGGGCAGGGTCAGGGATATTGATTTTGATGCAGCGATTTTCAGCAATCTTACCCATGAACATATGGATTTTCATAAGTCCATGGAAAATTATTACATTGCCAAACGCAGGCTTTTTTATATGACCAATCGATTTAATGTGATAAATATAGATGATCCATATGGAAAAAGGCTGGCATCAGAACTTACAGCCTGTAATCAGGCCCCCATCATTACCTACGGTATTAAAGAGGATGCAGATTGCAGGGCGCACTCCGTCCGTATGCTGGGAAACCATACCGAACTTCATATTATCACTCCTGCCGGTGATATGACATTGAGAATCTTACTGCCCGGCAGATACAATGTATATAATTGCCTGGCTGCTGTTGCATGTACCCATATGCTGGGCCTTGGGCTTTCCGAAATAAAAGCCCTGGAACAGGTAAAGCAGATACCGGGAAGATTTGAGGTGATACCTGCCGGACGAAACGTGAACATAATAATTGATTATGCCCATACCCCGGACGGGTTTCAACAGCTTCTCGAAACCGTCAGCGGCTTTGCAAAGGGACGAATAGTAATGGTATTTGGCTGTGTGGGGGAGCGCGATCAATCCAAGCGAAGCGTTATGGGGGAAATTGCATCCAGGTACAGCGATTTGTGTATACTGACAACGGATAATTGCCGTTCTGAGAATCCAAAGGATATCATTGAACAAATAAAAAAAGGCTTTTCCATTGGAACAAATTATGTTGAAATCCTGGATCGGGAAGCAGCTATTCGCTATGCCATACTGAACAGTAAAGAAAATGACACTATCCTGGTTACCGGTAAGGGACATGAGAAAAAACAGGTAATTGGTAACATAACATTTTATTTCGATGAAAGGAAGATTGTAGATACAGCGTTGAAGGATCTTTCTCGTCAAATGGGTATCAGTCCTGCAAGGTTGTCGGTTGAATATCGCCCCTGAGGGTGATAAAATTGGTAATATCAGCTGGAATACTGAACACATCTGTTTCGGGCAGCCGATTACCGATGATCTTTGTAAAATAAAAGGAAGGCGGTACCTTAAGTGATTAGATCCTGCAATTTTTCTGAATTAGGCTTAACCGAGCTGCTTAATGAAGAAGGTTTTGTTTGTGCATGCGGTAAATATCACCATACTGATGTTAAGGATATCATAATCGGACATGGCGTCTTAAATCAGATACCGGAACAGGTCAGGAAACATGGCGGCAGCAAACCATTTTTACTGGCTGATAAGAATACTTACCGGGCAGCCGGTCAAAGGGTTGCATCCATACTGGAGGAGAGGGGCATTCCCTTCTCTTATTATATTCATCCTCAGGAATACCTGGAACCCGACGAGTATTCCCTGGGGCAGGCTGCTATGAATTTCGATCCAAAGTGCGATATTATAATCGGAATCGGATCAGGCACATTGAATGACATAGGAAAAATGCTGGCAAAGGTCACCAATCGACAGCTTATTATTGTGGGTACTGCCCCATCCATGGACGGTTATACTTCCGGTACCTCATCCATGGCATCCGCCGGAATTAAGGTATCACTGCCCAGTGCATGTGCCGCGGCTATTGTCGCTGATATGGATGTTATCTGTCAGGCTCCCATGATAATGCTTCAGGCAGGCTTGGGCGACATGCTGGCCAAGTATATAAGCATCTGTGAATGGAGGATTTCCCATCTCATCAATGGGGAATACTATTGTGAACAAATCGCTGTTTTGATACGCCGCTCATTGGAAAACTGCATTCAGGCAGCAAGGGGGCTAACCGGACGAGACCCTGCAGCTGTTAAAAGTATTCTGGAAGGGCTGCTCTTGACGGGAATTGCTATGAGCTTTGCAGGCGCTTCCCGTCCTGCATCCGGCATAGAGCACTATTTTTCTCATATATGGGACATGCGCGCCCTGGAGTTTCATACCAACAGTGATTTACACGGCATTCAAGTAGGTATTGGAACAGTGCTGGCGCTGAAAATATATGAACAGCTATATGCCATTCAACCCAATAAGGAAAAAGCTTTAAGATATGTGGATCAATTCCGCTTGAAAGAATATCATGCATTCCTGCATCGTTTTTTGGGATCCGGTGCCGCCGGTCTGATTCTTTTGGAACAGAAGGAAGGCAAGTACAGCAAAGAAAAGCATTCACTTCGCCTGGAGCGCATTTTACAACACTGGGATGATATATTGGAAATTATCCGGCAGGAACTTCCGAAACAAACCGAGATAGTAAAACTGCTTAAGGAGATTGGAGCACCTACCCATCCTTCGGAGCTTGGATTTTCCGAGGAGCTGGTAAGGCACACATTCCATGCAACCAAGGATATTCGTGACAAATACAGTGTCAGCAGGCTTTTATGGGATCTGGGGGAACTGGACGCAATAGCAGAGGGGCTTGCTTAAAAGCCGAAATTATTAAATGCTTTTTACGATAGAGAAAAACAGGCAGGGGCAAGGGGGTAATTGGAATGAATAAAGTCATTCTGGCTTTAGATCAGGGAACAACCAGCTGTAGAGCTATATTGTTTGACAGCCTCGGCAAAATCATCGGATCCGCTTCGAAAGAATTTCGCCAGATTTATCCTCAGCCAGGCTGGGTTGAGCATGATCCCGAGGAGGTTTGGCAATGTCAGTTGGATGTTATTCGCAGGGTGCTTGGCAGTAATAACATGGATGTTGGGGAGATTGCTGCAATAGGAATTACCAATCAAAGGGAAACCGTAGTAGTTTGGGATCGGAATACCGGTAAGCCCATAGGCAATGCTATTGTTTGGCAATGCAGGCGGACAGCAGATATATGCGAGGACTTGAAAACCAAGGGGCTGGAGGCAGTAATTCGACAAAAAACCGGTCTGGTTATAGATGCCTACTTTTCGGGAAGCAAAATCAAATGGATCCTGGACCGGTATCCCGGTTTAAGGGAAAGGGCGCAAAGGGGAGAAATACTGGCCGGTACCATGGATACCTGGCTGATTTGGAATCTGACCGGTGGTTCAAGCCATGTTACTGATTACAGCAATGCTTCCAGAACCATGATTTATAATATTCACGAGCTTTGCTGGGATGATGAATTGCTGAATATATTGGATATTCCCAAAGCAATGCTGCCCGAGGTAAAACCCTCCAGCGGTTATTTTGGTTCAACTATACCTGAGTTGTTGGGAGACGCGATTCCCATAACCGGAGCAGCAGGGGATCAACAGGCTGCCCTGTTCGGACAGGCCTGCTTTGAGGCGGGAACAGTTAAGAATACCTATGGAACCGGATGCTTTCTTTTGATGAACACCGGTGATAAAAAAATACTGTCTTCCCATAACCTGTTGACCACCATTGCATGGGGA
>DUOI01000043.1 GCA_012838915.1 Clostridiales bacterium | reverse complement strand
AGCGCAAAAGCGATACTATGCCCATCATGCTTTTTCCGTCGACTATTTTATTCTTTGTTTTCACTTTTACATCACATCTGTATTTACCTGCTAACACGATAAAGTCCTTAATCTCAGTCAGGCTGCGGAGCCGGACTTTTCGTTCTATAACCACAGGTTCACCTCCCTTAAGTTATTATGACATAAAAAGGAATTAAATGCAATCAGTCAAACATCAAAATCATAACCACAAGAATTTAGTTATTTTAGCCGCAATTATTTGGGTATATTGATTATAAGGTAATTAGCAAAACAGATATGTAGCATTATCTGATGAATATAAAAGATCATATAAGTATCAAAAGGGAGATGTGTATGTTGAGTAAGCGGGAAAACTATATCAGCTGGGACGAGTATTTTATGGGAATCGCCTTATTGTCCGGACAAAGAAGCAAGGATCCTTCCACTCCGGTAGGGGCATGTATTGTGGATAAAAAATCCAATAGGATTCTGAGCGTAGGTTACAATGGATTACCTGTTGGATGTTCCGATGATGACTTCCCCTGGGGGCGGGAAGGCGATGTTTTGGATACCAAATACCCTTATGTTGTTCATGCGGAGTTAAATGCTATCTTGAACAATCGCAGTGCATCCTTTGAGGGGAGTAAAATATATACTACCCTGTTTCCATGCAACGAATGCACCAAAGCCATTATCCAGGCCGGTATCAAGGAAATTATCTACCTGAGCGATAAATATGCCGAAACAGACAGTGTCAAGGCATCCAAAAGGATGCTGGAGCAAACCGATGTAAAGCTGCGCCGCTTCAAGAGTAACTTGGACAAGCTTACCCTGTCCTTTCATCCGGAGTATACTCCTTAATAACCAAAAACCAATCCTGCACTTTCTGCTTGACTTACCGGGAAATTAGTATATAATAAAATTAACCCTACCCCACATAGGGAGGGGGCGTATAAGAAAGGAAAGCGGTGGTAGTCTTGGTACAGGAGGATAAAAAACAGGTATTGAATCTGCTGAAAACAGCCAGGGGGCAGACAGAGGGTATTATCCGTATGGTAGAGGATGACCGGTATTGTGTGGATATCTCCAAGCAGATTCTTTCAGTACAGGCTCTTTTAAAAAAGGCCAATCTGAAGGTAATAGATCAGCATATAAGGCATTGCGTATATGAGGCGTTTATCGAAGGAAACAGCGATGAAAAGATTAATGAAGTAATGGAATTGATTGACAAATACGCAAAATAGAGTGGTGAGACAGATATGAAAAATACATTAAATGTTGCCGGGATGACCTGTGCATCCTGTGCAAGGGCTGTAGAGAGAAATGTCGGAAAACTGGATGGAGTTCAGGCGGCTAATGTCAACCTGGCAACGGAAAAGCTATTCATTGAATTCGATGATACTATAACTAACCTGGATCAAATAAAGGCTGCAGTGGAAAAGGCCGGGTATCAGGCTGAAGAAGAGACGGATCATATACGTGAGATTATGCTGCCCATATCCGGCATGACCTGCGCTTCCTGTGCCAAAGCCGTTCAAAGAGCCGTTGCAAAGCTGGATGGTATTCATGAAGTAAACGTGAACTTCGCAACTGAAAATGCAAAAGTTGTTTATGATTCCTCTCAAACCAGAATATCTGAAATAAAGGCTGCGGTAGCAAAAGCCGGATACCGGGCTCTTGAGATTGAAACCCGGGATGAGGCAGATCAGGATTCGCAGCGCAGGGAAAAGCAGATTAGAACGCTCTGGAGGAAATTCATTGTTGCCCTAGCCTTTACTATTCCCCTGTTATATATCGCTATGGGCCCCATGATAGGGCTGCCGCTGCCCTCCGTAATATCTCCGGAATTAAATCCTCTCAATTTTGGATTGCTGCAGCTTCTGCTGGTTATTCCAATTGTAGCAGCCGGTTACAGGTTTTATACAGTGGGATTCAGCCGCTTGTTCAAGGGACAGCCTAATATGGATTCTCTCATTGCCATCGGTACCGGTGCAGCCGTACTTTACGGAATCTATGCCATATACCGGATATGGAACCAGAATCCTGAGTATGCCCACAAACTGTATATTGAGAGTGCCGGCACAATAATTGCACTTATCCTGCTTGGAAAATACATGGAGACGGTAACCAAGGGAAAGACTTCGGAGGCCATAAAAAGATTAATGGGCCTGGCACCCAAGACGGCGTCCGTAATCCAGGACGGCAAAGAAATTGTCATTCCCATAGACGAGGTGGAAACCGGTGATATCATTCTTGTCAAGCCCGGTGAAAAGATACCTGTAGACGGGGAAGTGGTGAAAGGCAGAACCTCTGTGGATGAATCCATGCTGACCGGGGAAAGCATTCCCGTTGAAAAGAATGCCGGCAGCAAGGTTGTCGGCGGCAGCATCAATAAAAACGGAACTATTCAATTCCGTGCTGACAAAGTAGGCAAAGATACGGTTTTGGCTCAGATTATCAAATTGGTTGAAGACGCACAAGGCTCCAAAGCACCCATAGCAAAAATGGCGGATATCATATCGGGCTATTTTGTGCCTATTGTGATTGCAATTGCAATAACAGCGGGGCTGGCCTGGTATTTGTCCGGTCAGTCGGTTGTTTTTTCCCTGACCATTTTTATTTCCGTCCTTGTTATAGCCTGCCCCTGTGCACTGGGGCTGGCTACCCCTACAGCTATTATGGTAGGCACCGGCAAGGGAGCGGAGCACGGTGTACTGATTAAGGGCGGGGAAGCACTGGAAACCGCCCATAAAATACAAACAATTGTATTTGACAAGACGGGAACTCTGACAGAAGGTAAACCTGTGGTAACGGATATCATTACGACCAATCAGATTGATGAAAGGAAGCTGCTTCAGCTGTCTGCATCTGCCGAGAAAGGCTCCGAACATCCCCTGGGGGAAGCAATTATCAATAAGGCGCTGGAAAGGAATTTGGAGCTTCTGCAGCTGGAAAGCTTTGAAGCAATACCCGGCCATGGAGTCCAGGTCGAGGTACAGGGGAAGAAGCTGCTTCTTGGCAATAAGAAGTTAATGGATGACAGAAACATCCCAATTACTTTGCAGGAGGACTCCGACCGTCTGGCGGAAGAAGGAAAGACCCCCATGTTTATTGCCATTAACGGCAAACTTGCAGGTATCATAGCCGTGGCTGATGTGTTGAAGGAAAGCAGCCGCCGTGCCATTGATGTACTTCATAGGATGGGCATTGAAGTTGTTATGATTACCGGCGACAACAAAAAAACCGCAGAGGCAATTGCCCGGCAGGCAGGAATAGACCGGGTGCTGGCAGAAGTGCTCCCGCAGGACAAAGCCAATGAAGTAAAAAGAATTCAGTCAGAGGGCAGAAAAGTGGCCATGGTGGGAGACGGCATCAACGATGCTCCTGCACTGGCACAGGCTGATATCGGCATAGCCATTGGCTCCGGTACGGATGTGGCTATGGAATCCGCTGATATTGTGCTGATGCGAAGCAGCCTGATGGATGTGCCCACTGCCGTCCAATTGAGCAAGCGTACCATAAGAAATATCAAGCAGAATTTATTTTGGGCTTTTGCCTATAACACGGCAGGAATCCCGATAGCTGCCGGTCTGCTGTACTTGTTCGGCGGCCCGTTACTAAATCCCATGATTGCAGCAGCGGCAATGGCATTCAGCTCTGTATCGGTACTGACCAATGCACTCAGGCTGAAGCGATTCAAGCCTGTGCAGGAATAAAACAAATGTTTCAAACAATAAGAAGGAAGGATGGAATGTCATGACAAAGACCATATTCATAGAAGGAATGACCTGCAACAATTGTGTTCATCATGTAGAAGCAGCCTTGAAGGAAATTGCCGGAGTAAAATCAGTCAAGGCAGATTTGGCAGAAAAAAAGGCTGTCATAGAAATGAGCCAGGATGTTGATGATCAGGATATCAAAAATGCAATCGATGAGGCTGGGTATCAGGTAAAAGAGATACAGTAGAAAAGTAAGCCTTGTGATTATACCGACTGTTTCGTCCAGCCGCCTCGCAAAAGGATGGTGAAATCAACAATTTATGTAAGCATCCAGGCGTATTCCTTTGGTCCCTTGTTGGGCGGCTTCGTTGCCAGCGCAGACAAGGGTAGACAAGCTACAGCTACAATAACGATAGTGAATATGATCACGGAATATTCCAGATAGTCCTCATATTGGACATTATCGTTACCGTAATCGTGCCGTCTGGTTTTCTTTTTAATCTTCTTGTCCTCCACTGTGCCGTCCCAGGTCTTGCTGCGCTTTCTGCCCAGTATCTGAAACAATGCGATCACCAAAAACATGCCGCCGATACCAAATCCAATATAAAGCGATTGGGGATTGCTCATATCTTCTACACCCATCTCGCCTGCAATGTAAAAACCAACGACAGCGGCAAGGGCAAGAATCATGGAAAATATCGCCGCCCAGCGGTTGCTGCTTTTGATGTATTTGGCAAAGGCCGGGTCGCTGATGCGGGTCGAGAATCCGCGCAGACCCGCAGGCTGGGGCGCGCCTTGGGATGACTGATTGATCCCGATGCCGCAAGCGGGACAAAATCTTGTGCTTTCCGATATTTGTGTTCCGCAATTTGCGCAATACATAATTCATTCCTCTTGTTTTACCGAAATGCCGTTAAGAAAACAGTGAATGGACGAGAACGGACAACCGTCGGCTGTCAAGCCCAAACGTCCTTCGGGAATCTTCTGACATAAACTTCTCCCCCTTCCACGGCTTCCGTAAAAAGCGGGAGCCAAATTTTTTTGTCTTTTTCGAAATTTGGGGGGGCTACGGTATGCACAATTTACTCCCCTGTCTATAGGAGGAGGGTGTTAAAAACATCACTTACAGAAACTTTTTTTAACACAGGGTGTATTAATGCATCGGAGCAATAGTTTTTCCGAAAATGGATGAAAAAACGGCATAGCCGCTATTCACCACTATGCCGAATTAACAAGAGTATAAAATCCCCTGTGAGGACAGCTTTTGGGATGTTTTTCTTTCATTGTCAACTTTGTATTCTTATTTCAGTTTTTCATAGTATATGGCTTCTAATCAAATTTTTTGCGCAATTCCTGTAATGTTTGTTCGTCTAAAACAGCTAAATCGCCACTACCGAAAAAAATCATATCATCAATTGCAAACAGCCGTGTTTTTTGTCCATACTTGAAATTAACCACTGCATTCGCATTTGAGCTTATGCATTGATTGACAAGAATATCCTTCACATCTGCAAGTGTCTTTAAGTGCGAACCGAATCCGCTTAGTTTGGCATTTACATTTTGCTTAATCACTTTTGCATTTGGAACACTGCCTTCAACAAAAGCAATTCCTTTATAGAAACTTGTATATACCATTATACTTCACGTTCCAAAACAGTGATAAACTCTTCCCTTGTCGTTCCAAATCCCGGAATTGATGCAGTTGCGCAACTTACCACTCTCCAGCCGTGTTCTGCATAAGAATTAATTGCGTTCTCCAGTTTCTCAGGGTCAAATTTCCCTGAAAACCATTTGTCCTTTTGTGTCAGTACTTTGTACTCATATTTAGCCATAATAATACCTCTTCATTATTAGTTTGATTATAATTTAACATTAAATAGTAATGTTGTCAATTATATGGTCCGGTTATTTATACATTTTATCTTTCTCAGTTTGCACTACCTAACGGACAAATGGGGTTTTTCCTTTTGCTTTGCCGGAGAATCAGGTGAAGAAAGTAATTCGGTTTGTACATAGTCATTCTATTCTGTTACAACATAATATGAAAGAGAATCGTTTTACGGAGGCAAGGAGGAATAAAGGTGAGCGAAAAAGGTAAAATTAGAGAAATGTTTCCCGGAGGGAATACGACAGCCGGATCCTTTTTTCATTTTAAATACATGATAGCACCTGCTACAAATCGGGTTTTCATAATCAAAGGAGGCCCGGGTGTAGGAAAATCAACATTTATGAACGGCATCAGCAGGGAAATGGTGGAGCGGGGATACGATGTGGAACACTTCCATTGTGCCAGCGACCCGGATTCACTGGATGGACTGGTGATACCCACACTCGGAGTAGCATTATTGGACGGCACGGCACCTCATATTTTTGACCCCGGGGTACCGGGGGCGGTAGACGAAATTATTAATTTTGGAGAGTTTTGGGATACTTCCTTATTAGAACCATGCAAACCGGAGCTCATGAGAATCAATAAAAGGGTCAGCATGCAGTTCCAGACGGCCTTTCGTATACTAAGGCAGGCCAAAATGGCATATGACCAATGGCAATGGTATATGGAGGAAGCTATTGATCATAGAAAATATAACCGTGTTTCCAGGCTGCTGGTGGAAAGCGTGCTGGAAGGTGCTGTGCCCAATTACAATACAGCTCCGCAGATCCGGCATCTGTTTGCTTCTGCCCTTACTCCCAAGGGTATTTTGGATTACAAGGAAACCCTTATTGAAAAGGATATGAAGGTATACACCGTAAAAGGGCAGCTAGGAACCGGTGTAAAGCAGATAATTGAACGGGTTGCAAAGGCGGCGGAAGAGATAGGGCTTAATACCGAGCAATATCATTGTCCCATTGAACCGGATAAGCTGGATATGCTGATTATACCGGCAATCAGAATTGCAGTTGTGAACTACAGCCCGCCCTATCACTTTGATCCGAAAAATTTGGAAGGGGTAACCGTTACCGGGGAAATTGATCTGAATATTTGCATTCAAAAAGACATACTGAGCGAATACGAGGAAGAAAGGCAGGATGCAGAGCTGCGTTTCCATGAACTTTTGGAAAAAGCTATCTTTCATTTGGCAAAGGCTAAAGAAGCTCAAAGTGAAAGAGAAAAATATTATGTACGGGCGATGGATTATGATAAGGTGGATAAAAAACGAAACGAAATACTAAAGCGTATTCTGTCTTATGTATAGTACACTCCTCTGGTTTAACTTCCACTGCCGACTGTTCGGGGTGGATTTTTTTTGTATAAACTTAATAATTTATATGAAAAAATGAATAATTAAATCACATGTTGGATTAAGTCTATATAATGGTGTAAAAAGAAGTTGAGCCAAAGCTCATACCTCGGTTAGAATATAAGTGTCACCAAATACCAAACCGAGGAGGATGAACCATGGCTCAGTTTAATATTACAATAACCGAAGAACTTTT
>DUOI01000042.1 GCA_012838915.1 Clostridiales bacterium | reverse complement strand
ATTTTCGGCGCGCAGATTTTCTTTGGGGAGGCCATTTTGCAGGAGGGTCTTGTGCTGTTATATGGTTTGATAACTATTTTGGTTTTTTGTGTAATCTATTTTACCTACTTCGGCGCAACGCTGTTTTTATTCAAACGAGTAATTCTTCGGCAGGAAATGAGATGAATTTCTACTATAAATAAGACCTCAATTGTTGTTTCCACGAAGCGATATTTTATAGTGAACTCTTGGCCGAAGATATGGAAGTTCACATACGACATCGACCATCCAGCCACCAAATAAATAATTCTCTTTAATAGAATTGATAAGGCTGTATTATGATTAAAAATCAAAAATTTTCTGATATCCTATACACACATTCAATCTGCTTTAGTAACTCGCAATTGTGCTAATATGATGTTGGAGGTGAAGAAAGATAATGGACATTAATAATTTTATCATAGAATATTGGAAGAATATCGCATCTCAGAATGAAATGGAGTTAAAACACTACTTTCATGAAGATGCATGCATTCGCTGGCATAATACGAACGAGCAATTTAATGTTTCAGAATTTCTGAGAGCCAATTGTGAATATCCTGGTGATTGGAGCGGAGAGGTTGAACGGATAGAACAGACTGGAAATATAGTAATAACTGTAACACGTGTATGGGCAAAGGAGATGTCGTTTCATGTGACTTCATTTTTTGAAATAATAGAAGAAAAAATAAAAACTTTGGATGAATACTGGGGCGATGATGGGACAATTCCTCAATGGAGAAAGGAGATGCATATTGGGAAGCCGATACGTTAAATTTATAAAGATGCAAAGAGATGCATATGGACTCCAGGCACCAATCCTACAGTTTTTGAGTATGCGGTATTGACCTAAAAACACACCGAAGAAGGTGAATGGAAATGTATAAAACAAATAATGCACAGTTTCACTAGCGTTTTGGTCGTTGGAGCCGGATACATATTATACTTGGTTCAGTGATTGATAAAAGTGAAAAGATTATTATTTTCCGATTAAAGATAATGCCACAGCTCAGCAATATTGCCGGCATCGGGGTTCTAATCTTCATCCAGTATTATGGCATCGTTACTAAGGGAACATTTGCATTCAACTCAATGAGGATAGTTAATCTATACCCGCTTCTAGTCCTGATACCAGCTGCCACTATTATCACTCAGCGGTGTTTCAATGAAACTGGGAAGATATATCTGGGTTCATTTACAATATCCATGCTATATGTCATGCTGACAGTTGCAAATACCTCATCTGTTGCAAGCATACTTAAATAATCAATCTAGGCCAAAAAATTAGGAGACAACATCCCAACGGCAAAGAAGGCCTCTGCAGAAATGCAGAGACCTTTCTGTATATTGATATAGACAGTGTTATAACAAAGGTATATCATTTATGTTAATTGTAAAGGGCGTCCTCATCATAAAAAACAGTATCACCCGAACATCTTGGCGCTCATTTTGCGGATCTCTTCGTTTACGGCTTCGTAGACTCCGGGGTAGATGCTGCCAGGACCACCCGCGACTAATCCGGGGATGAAATACAGCTTACCGCATTCGGTGCAGGCTCTCTCGACTTCTCTGGCAACGAGCTCCCGGGTCCAGTTTGGAACATCAACAATACTGTTATTTATATTTCCCATGAAGGAAATCTGTCCGCCGTATTTTTTAATAAGCTCCGGCACATTGTTCTGCGTAGTGCAACCCTGGAACACATCGATACCCATTTCGATCATGTAAGGCACTAGAGTCGCTGCGTAGGAGTCGCTGTGATGAACGAT
>DUOI01000041.1 GCA_012838915.1 Clostridiales bacterium | reverse complement strand
CTGGTATGCAACCTGTGTCTGCAACCACTTGGGCACCTTCCTCAGTTGCACACACAAAGCTGAGGTAGTCAAAAGCCTCATCAAGAAGTTTTGATTTACTGTTAATACAAATCGGATGCACCTGCCCTATGACATCTCCAGGAGCACCACCGTCTGATGAATGCGGACTGGCGGCTATACCCCATTCGAAATCGAGTCCTTTAGTTTTGGCCTGTTGGACAATATATCCAATAGACCATGTGCCTTGATAGAAGGTTGCAATTTGCTGTTTATAAAAACATTGTGTAAAAACCAAACTGTTAGTTTTGATTGTCGAATAATCCATAACTATACCTTTTTTATGCATATCTAAAAATAATTCATAATAGGGTTTCAAGTATGAATAGTCGTCAGTGATAAACTCGTTTTTACCGTTGCAAATAGCCATATTTGTGAGTGCTGTTGAAGTAGTATTAAAAAACCCACCATAAACTTTTTCCGCACCTTCTCCAAAAGTCATTTTTTCACACAAATCAGCATATTCTTCCCAAGTCATATCATCAGATGGATATGGAACACCGACTTTATCGAACATAGTTTTGTTATAAAAAATACAATAGATATTCATCATATAAGGTAAGGCATAATAATTTCCTTCATATCTTAGTTCATCATCAGCGCCCTTATACTGGGCCATATCAATATTATTTTTTTCAATTAATGGTGTAAGGTTTGCTAATAGCCACTCATTATCATATTAAGATAGTGAGACATTTGTCGCGCAATAAAAATATCCGATGTGTCTCCACCAGCAAGCATTATTGTCAATTTCTCAATATAGTTGGCTTGAGGCACATTAACTTTTTTGAAACTGACATTAGGATTTTTTTTAACATACACCGCTTGAGAGTTTTCAAAGTAAGGTAATTTTGCATCCTCCATAGATACAAATGTCAATTCAACATTTTCTTTAGGTTCTGGCTGTGCTGTTTCAGTAGATTTCGTTGTTGCAGAAGTACTAGGGGCAGCATCAGTATTTTCTGAGGTTTGTTTGCCTGCGCAACCTGCCAATACACTAAGTACCATTAATGCACACAGAAAAACACTTAGCAGTTTTCTCATTTTTTCATCCTCCATTATAATTATTCATATGCATATAATAAATCTTACACATTATGTAATCTTATTATAGAAGCTTAACATATTTAGCTCAATGTATTATATTAAAATATTTCGCAACATTATCGATTATTTCAGCCTTTTGATGTAATATTTAATGATAATTGTTAAAATATTAAGATTAATTAAGATAAAAGTTTTTATACTGACCAGCGCGGGTCTTTGGCAGTTGAATAAAGACAAAATCCCAAAAAGTCTAAGTTTGCTTATTTATTGAGATATTTACTATTTGTTTCCACGCAAATAGTGTTTGTTTTCGTGTCAATTAAAAAAATGATACATTATCGGGAGTTTGACAGTTAGTTACTGAAAATCAATTATCAAAAAGTCTGAAACCCATTGAAAAATGAGCTTTTTTTATGCAAAAAACCTGTCAAATTTTTAAAATTATATCGAGTTTCTGTAGCTTTAATGATTGTCGAACACGGAGTTAATCCAATACTTGCAGTAATTATCGGCATTGTTATGACAACTGTAATCGGTTTTTTCAACGGGTATATGATAACAAAAACAGGAATTCCACCGCTCATTGCTACGCTGGCAATGATGACGGCACCTGCATATCTGTCGCCCAGAATGCAAATTGGAAGTTTGGGGTATGTGTAAACATTTGGTAAGTTTTTAGCAGTGTAAAATATAGTAAGTGCAAATCTGATGCCAATATCATTGTTGCAATAAAACAATAATATCTCTCAATAAACAATAATATCCTCTTTTGTACTATAAAAAAGGACACAGAATTATAAAAAGGTGAACCATTTTTTGGTCTTTCTTTAAGTCTTTGAAATTTTAAGCGAAATTTTTCAGAGTAATTCTACTTTTACTTCATGCACGAAGTCATCATTAAACAATGGTAGAATGTTCCCTTCAATTACTTTACCATCCACTGTTATTTTTATTTCCGGGCTTTTTTTATGCCCTTTATTAATAATGGTTACATGATATTTTGCTCCTCTAAAGGTTCTTGTAACTTCTGCCCTGTTCCAGTCCACAGGAAAGGACGGGGAAATTCTTAAGCCTTCGTAATCTCTCCTCAGGCCCATAATACCTTCGTACAATCCCCTCATAACCCATGCCGAAGTTCCCGTTGTCCAGGATTGATAAGACTTGCCGTAATAATGTGGATGAATTGCATAACAATTGGTAAAAACATAGGGTTCCGCGCCGGAATTCATTGACGGATTTGCTTTACTGTCGGGCATTATTTTATGCAGTGTTTCCAATGCCTTGTCTCCTCTGCCCAGTTTGCAGTCCATCATCATTTTGAATGCAGTTGCGTGACAGTATACACCGCCATTTTCAAATAAGCCCGGCAGCATTCCCCCCATCCTGCCTATATGAGGAGAATACTCCATATAGGGTGGATGGTTTATTGGAAATCCAAACGGGTGTTCCATGGCGTCTATTGATTTTAGAACCAAAGGCAATTTTTTGTCATCGGGTATATCAGCAAGAATTGCCCAGGTTTGAGCATTTACATAGATTTTACTTCCGTTGCTGTTCTTTGATCCAATGGTTTCAAACTTACTCAATGCTCTAGCATACCATTCTCCATCCCAGGCCTTTTCATTCAATAGATTTCGCATTTCGTTGTATTTATCTGAAAGCCACAGGGCGTATTCCGTATCCCCCAGTCTCTTCATTAAAATGCTAAATTCTTTCAGCGCAAGACATAGCTGCTCCGTTAGCATAACAGATTCAGCTTCCGGATCGGTTGTAACATTTAAAGCGTCATTCCAGTCAGCAAACCAGAGCTTTGTCAGCCCGTTAGGACCTGTATCTTCGAGAAGTCTCGCAATTGCCGCCTTCATATGTTCCAAAACCGTTCCGCTGCCGCCATCCTGGTACTCTATCTGCGTGTCCAATATGCCATAATCCCCTGTTTCCTTAATCAGCTCAATTACTGCCCATACAATCCAGAAGGGCTGATCTGAATATCTGGTATCGTCATATGGATACCAGGTTAATACTGCATGACCATTGCGGAATTGATGCCGCAGTACTTCCAAAATTTCAGCCTTAGCCTTCTCAAGCCTATACATCATAAGCGCAACTGTGATCTGTAAATTATCTCTTACGCCTTTTTTACCCACGATACAGAAATCCACTTGTTTTTTTAACCAGTTATTCATTAAATTATTTATTTTTACATCGGGTGTTTTTACGGATAATGACGCATATTTCCCGTAGATCATATCAGATGTTGATTTTAAGGAAGCTTCCACTTTCATCGAATTTGAATACTTCTTTCGTACTTCCACAGCCTCGCTCAATGACTCTGATACTCCGAACAGAATTTGAAATTCTATTTCTTCGGAAGGCTTCAAACTGATTTTATTCTGCAAAACACCACCCAGTGTGAAAAGCGCCGTTCGAGAGTTTGTGCAGTCTTTTCCATACACAGGTATTTCAGGCCTTTGAAGTGAACCATTGTAACCGCAAAACCTGTTTAAATCTCCATCATATGAGTAAACAGGCAATGACGCGGCTATATAGCCATTATACCTTGCATGCGGTGCAAAAGGATGTTTTGAAAGACAAAAAACACCGTTTAAATCCTTATCAAAAAATGTTTCGCAACATCTGTACATTTCGTAATACCTTGGGTAGGGAAAACCTTCCAGGTAAAAGCTTACAACTGAAAACACACTTAAATTAGTTATTACCTGCTTATTATTTTTTAACTTTATTGTCCAAACCTCGTGGTAACCATCCGATGGAACAAAAATTCGCCAGGAAGCGTGAATACCTTTGTACTCCGATTTTATATTTGAAAAGGCTATGCTATGTTCACAGCTGAAATTTTCAACTTTCTCAAGAAGCGGCGACTCACCTATGTTCCAGCATTCGCCGTTATCGTCATTTCTAAGGTAAATAAAACGATCCTGGTTTCCATTAATTTGGCACATATCAGCTTTTTCATTAATATAATAGCTAATACCGGCCCCGGTCTGCGAGACCTGAGCGCAATAACCATTTTCATTCCAAAGATAATTGTACCAGTACCTTGGCGGAGCCGTAGTTTTAATCACACAGGAATTACTGTTATTTTCAAATGAATAATTCTTATTTTCAGGCATGTCCACTCCTCTGTCATTATCTCTTTTAATCTTCTTACTTTTAGATTCACCCTATTTTATACTACTTTACAATAAGCAGAATTAAAAGTATAAAAAATTATAATGTGGTGTACTTTTTATAAATAATTATACCCACCACATTTCTTCTGTTGATTTAAAGTCCATAACATCTTTGAAGTCTTCAATTAAATTAGTCCAGTCTATGGTACCCAACCCTGAGGGCAGAGCTTTTCTCCTTTAGGTTCCACCTGCAAAAACAGGTACAGCAGACTTTTGAATTAAGGTTTTTGCTATCGAATCTCTACAGGTGCAGTCAGGTTTATTCCAATACTGTTAATAGAGTTATCCAGCTTATCCCACACAAATACCTTTACCGTCGCATAGCGTACCTGCTCGGCAGCCATCAGCTTTATATCCTCGCAAGTTAATGGTTTTCCATTAACCGTTTGACCGGACATTAAATCAGCCTAAAAAATGCTACTGTTTTGTTTCTTATTTGGGAGTGAGTTTTTTAGAAAAATAACAAATAAGATAATATAATCTTTAGACCTGGAAGCTGTAAATTCATATCCTCAAAAAATTGGGAAAATCCACGAGAACTAATAATGGAATTCGTGCGCTTCCTTTAATACCATGTCCTTTACCTTCATAAGGCGGGTAAGGTTTGAGCGCTCGTTTTCGTCAAGCTTCATTACAATGTATTTTATTGTTTCTTCAAGATTCGGGATTAGGACATATTCCAGGGCGTTAACTCGGCGGCGTGTTTTTTCTATTTCATCTGCAAGAAGCTGCGCCGACTTTTCCATTTCGG
>DUOI01000040.1 GCA_012838915.1 Clostridiales bacterium | reverse complement strand
TGCATTGTTTATAGCTTCATTGAAGGAGGGATGGCAGGAATGGCTGAAGTATTAAAAAGGTTGACGGAAGCCAGAGGGGTTACCGGCAACGAAGATGAAGTCAGGGAGATCATCCTGGAGCTGGCGATAAAAACCGGGGCGGAAGTTTCCGTGGACAGAATGGGCAATGTCATCGCTGAAAAATCAGGCAGGACAGGAAGTAAAAAGGTAATGATTGCCGCCCATATGGACGAGGTGGGCTTCATTATATCCTCCATATCCGATAACGGCATGCTAAAATTCAAGCCGGTCGGCGGTATAGACCAGCGGATACTGCTTTCCAAGCGGGTCCGGATTGGAAAGGACGGCATACCCGGCGTGATTGGCGTAAAAGCAATTCACCTGCAGGAGCCCAAGGAACGCAGCACCATTATAAAATTGAAACAAATGTATATAGACATAGGAGCCCATTCCAGGGAAGAAGCCCGGAAGGCAGTAGAGCCGGGGGATTATGCCTGTTTTGACAGCTCATTCATCCCCTTTGGGGACAACAAGGTAAAGGCCAAAGCTTTGGATGATAGGGCGGGGTGCGCTATTTTACTGGAGTTGTTAAAGGAAACCTATGATTTTGATCTGGCAGCCTGTTTTACCGTACAGGAAGAAATCGGCCTGCGGGGTGCAGAGGTGGCAGCCTGGCATATAGAACCGGACATGGCGGTTGTGATAGAAGGGACTACCTGCGCTGATATCCCGGATGTACCGGAGCATATGCATACTACAAGAATGGGGGCGGGGCCTTCCATCTCCTTTATAGACCACAGTTCCATAGCCCATCCCCGGCTGTTTAAGCAGATGGTCGAAACCGCTGAAAAGCATTCAATTCCCTATCAAATCAAGGAAAATATTGCAGGGGGCAACGATGCAGGCAGCATCCAGGTATCACGTGGAGGCGTGCCCACAATAGTGGTTTCCGTTCCCTGCCGCTATATACATTCGCCCTCCTCTATGATGGATTTGGATGATTACCGCAATACCATTCGGTTGATGAGAGAATTTTTGAAAGGATGTGAAACCCCTTGAAGGCATTATTGGCTCAACTAACAGGAATATACGGCCCCTCGGGGAAGGAGGAAGCTGTCAGACAGGCAATACAGCAGGAAATCAGGGATTATGTGGATGAGATCCATGAGGATATTATGGGCAACCTGATTGCAGTGAAAAAAAGCAGCAGCCTGTCCGGTAAAAAGATCATGCTGGCTGCTCATATGGATCAAATCGGATTGATTGTCACCAATATAGATGAAAACGGATTTCTGCGCTTTTCCAATATTGGCGGGGTTTCACCCTTTAATGTGATGCACCGGAGAGTTGTATTTCAAAATGGAGTGACAGGTGCAGTCAGCTTCGAGACGGAATTGGAGGATATAAAAAAGCTGAGGCTGAACAAAATGTATATTGATATCGGGGCAGCCAGCCGGGAGCAAGCCAAAAAGCTGGTTCAGATTGGTGATGTGGCGGTATATCATGGGCCTATGGCGGAAAGCGGAGACCGGTATTTCGGCTGTGCCATGGACGACCGGGCGGGATGTGCCGTATTGATAGAAACCGTCAAAACCATTAAAGACTCTCCCAATGAGCTGGTATTTGTATTTACCGTGCAGGAAGAGGTAGGCCTGCGTGGGGCAAGAACGTCTTCTTATGCGATAAATCCGGATATCGGTATTTCCGTAGACGTTACCTTAACCGGGGATACACCCAAATCCAGGCCTATGGCAGTGAATCTGGGAGACGGTCCGGCGGTGAAGGTGAAGGATGCTTCGCTGATCTGTCATCCCCAGGTGAAAAACCTGATGATTCAAAGGGCGGAGGAGGCAGGCATACCCTATCAACTGGAGGTATTGGAAGCAGGGGGTACCGATTCGGGAGCCATTCACCTTTCCAGGGAGGGCGTTCCTTCCGGCGTGATTTCCATTCCCTGCCGTTATGTTCACAGCGCCCATGAGATGGTGGATAAAAATGATCTGGAAAATGCCGTCAGATTATTAACACGTATTCTGGAAAATGAAATTCATATTCCAGGATTGTAGTAAGCATTAGGTTTATTTGCGTTAAGTGCCCTGGATTAGAAATTTCGGTTTTTTTTGATCATATATATACCGGTAAAGAATTCGTTGTAGTCGGGATGTCTTTAAGGAGAGTAGTTCTTAAGCTTTTCAACATATATTTTAAAATATTTACCATTTTCATTATACATCCAATTACATTTGTAATTGGATTTTTCGTAGTTTTTTAAATCTAAAAGCGAAGAAAGATAATCCTGCGTTATTACATGTTCACTTTTGTTGGTTAAATGGTTTAAAAAATCCAGGGCTACCAGTTTGTTTTTTGCGTTCATGCAGAGTGCGTACATGCCTGTATAATCAAACCATATTGTGCGCTTATTATCAATTGTCAGATTAGTTGTATACAGATCAAAACTGCAATTTGATATTACTTTTTCTTTTTCATTTAAACTGCCAAAATAGAAGCAGGCACTTCCTTGTGTAAAAGCAATCTGGGAATCGTGATAGTCATTAAGATGCGCATTTTCACCGAAATATGGTTCAAGTAAGTTCATGTTATCCATTGCACATTGCCAGGGATCCGAAGCGAGATCTGAAGTGAGTTGTATTACAATATTCTTGACACTTTGCCAGCTTCTTGCACCCAAAGTAATAGGTATAATTTTGTGGGACTTTATTTTTTCACATGCTTGAATAAATTCTTCAAGAGTTGGATTTATTAAATCGATGCCTAATGAAGACAGTATGTCTTTATTACAGTAGATAACATATGAGTTAATACCTGTGGGGGGAGATAAATAGCATGAATTACTGCTCATCAGATCATTGTTTATTTGATAGCCGGAAATCATATGATTATTCAGAGATACCAAGGCAGCAGGAGGGATTAGATTATCAATTAATGCAGGGTGTTCAACTGCAATGATATCAGGACAATCAGAATAACCCAATTCTGAGGTCAGTAAGCTATAATATAGATCGATTGGGTATGTCTCAACCTTGAGCTTTATTTTAGGATTATCTTCAAGAAAGTCATCAACTTCTAAGTTTTGCAGCTCACTGTTCAAAGAATATGAAACTACTCTCAATGTAGCAGGTGTAGAATTTTGAATGTAATCAGCATCGGTTAATGGCGCAGGAAAAAAGTTAATCCAAGCTACAAGAAAGATTGCCAAGAAAAATATTATAATTATTAAAAACTCAAACCTTTTTGATTTCATTATTATTCTTACCTTTGCTTACTGTCTTTCAATTAAACGTGAATCAGGAGTTTCCATAAATTTAAATATATCAATTTCTTTCATGTCAAAAATTTGATTTTGTTCAAATGGAATAAATAAAACCAATAAAATTATTATCACAAGGAATATCCACAGTATTAGAATATACTTTTTAATTTTCATTTACATATGTATTCCTTTCTGTTTGTGGTACGAAACTCCGAAGGTGTTACTGAATGTATCCGTTTAAAAGCCCGTATAAACTGGCGATAGTTATTAAATCCTGTCTTTTCTGCTATAGCTTCTAATGTGTAATCTGTATATAATAAAAACTGAGTGGCTTTTTCAATGCGAACACCGGTTAAATAATTTGAAAATGTTATTCCCACTTTTTTTGAAAACAAATCAGACAGGTAAGAGGAATTAAGATGGAACTTTTCCGCAATACTGCTAAGGGTGATATCTTTTTGATAATAATCGTTTATATAATCCACTATTTCAGTAATATACTCATTGTCTTGTTTATCACTAAGAACTGCGTTAAAGCAATCAGGGATTTGATCGTTTGATTTTTGACTGTTTAATTTGCTCACTGCATGAAG
>DUOI01000039.1 GCA_012838915.1 Clostridiales bacterium | reverse complement strand
GGATCCTTTATTCTATCGATTTACCGTTTATTAACGCAGGAGGGGTTTAGTAGATGGAACATATTATACAAATAACAATACAAGAGTTTGAGAAATTCACTTACTTTATTCACAACGAACAACCTAAAATATCAGCAAAGCTTGGAGTATTAGGTAAAAAAGATTCTTATAAGTTGAATATGCAGCTCCGCTATAAAAAGAAATGCAATGCCCCTAATTATAATCAGGATCAATATCATACAATAGACTTGATGTTTTCGCTGGCACTGGCCGGCGAACTTTATGTTAAAGCTAGCAATGAAAAAGGTATTCCGTCATTGAAACGGACCGATGCCATGCATAGTTTTGAAAAATTGACTACTAGAGAAAAGTATACTTTTCTTCTGCAGACATACTGGACAAAATATGATTTTAAAGGGAAGGTCGATAGTTTTTCTAGTATTAAATCTTTTCATAACATGCTTATCTCTATAGCAAATGCGGAAAAAGGGCAAAGAATTACAAAGGATGAGCTAGGTTTGAATTGGAACATGTTTTCCTCAAGTGCTGCTTTTTTACACCACATTAGGTTCTTTGGATTTGGTGAATTAGAAGAAATCGAAGGAGCAAAAGGAAAATATGAAGATTCGGTTAAAGCCTTCATACCGAATGAATTCGGAATTCAGACATGTTCTTTTTTACTCACGGTACTTCATTTATGGGGTCATAAGGATATCCGGTTTCTTCTCACGAAGGATGAAGTAGAGTTTAATACCAAAGATCCATTTGACTTTTTTAAAACCATATTCGACGATGATAGCGTGATCAATACTGTCATTTCGAAAAACGATTATGATAGGAGCGGCGTTTATACATTTAAAGTAAGCCTTACAAAGGGTTGCTGGAGAAAAATAAATGTTTCTCATGAACATACGCTTAGCCAATTCCACCGTGCAATCCAAAAAGCATTTGATTTTGACGATGATCATCTTTATGCTTTTTATATAAATGGAAATCGCCGTACTGGACAGCCTATATATTGTATGGACGTCCAAGATGAAAGAAAAACAACTGAAGAAACACATATAGATGACCTAAGGCTATACAAAGGTCAAAAACTTTATTATCTTTTTGATTTTGGCGATATGTGGGAATTTGAAATTCTTCTCACAAATATCAGTAAAGACACAATAATACCCCCGATACCTGAAATAATCGAGATAAAAGGTGAATCACCAGATCAATATAACAGCTGGTAAGAACAAGCCTCCGATGGAGATGATCGACAATCAAGGCAACATTAGATATACATCAAACGAGGAGAGTATGCCTCTAGAAAACTTTCAAGCGAATTAGTTTACAGTGGACTAAGCCCTGCAGTTATCAACGATATCATCATGGTACCCATGAGCTTGCTCATTTCGAAATGGTTGGCGCCATGGTACACCAGTTGATGAAGGGGGCAACCATAGAAGAAATCAAGGCAGCCGGGGCAGAATCCTGGTATACGGATCATGACAAGGCTACCTGGCCGGGTATCGGCACCGGTGTGCCGTTTACTGCAGCATATATTATGTCCAAGGGTGATCCTATTGCAGACTTAGTGGAAGATATGGCTGCTGAGGAAAAGGCCAGAGCTACCTATGAGCACTTGATCGACCTGGCGGATGACCCGGATGTAATCGACCCGCTGCGATGGCTGAGGGAAAGAGAAGTAGTTCACTTCCAGCGCTTTGGTGAGATTCTGAATAAGATTTATGAGTGGAAGGACTCAAAGAAATATTACTAGTTAGCTACAGGCCTGCAGATGCGGGCCTTTTTCATACCATTAACCAGCCCAGTGCAATAGTAAAAAAACGCATAAAAAAATTTCTTTCACATTTAATAAATTTTTAATAGAATTGGTATTGACAAATAGGTCTATAACACATAGACTAACAGTAAGGTCGACCAATTATAGACCAAGGAGGTTTATCATGAAAGAATATAAACTTACAGAAAGTGAAGAGAAGTTCGCAAATATTATTTGGCAGAACGAACCTATTGCTTCTGGTGATCTGGTAAAGCTGTCCGAAAAGGAAATGAACTGGAAGAAATCCACTACCTATACTGTGCTGAAAAAACTGTGTGAAAAAGGGATATTCAGAAATGAAAATGCTGTAGTTTCATCTTTAATCACTAAGAATGAATACCATGCAAAGCAAAGCATCCGTTTCGTTGAGGATACTTTTGGAGGGTCTTTACCTAGATTTTTAACAGCATTTATGAGAGAAAAAAAATTAAGTAAAAAACAAGCAGAAGAGTTGAAAAGACTGATTGATGAGCACAAGGAGGTGTAGTAATGGGTAAGCTATTTCTTTCCGTTTTGAATATGAGCATTACGGCCAGCTATGTAATCCTTATTGTAGTCCTTATCCGACTGATGCTTAAAAGGGCTCCAAAGGTTATCTCCTATGCCTTATGGAGTGTGGTTGCTTTTCGCCTGCTGATTCCATTCTCATTTAATAGTGTTTATAGTCTTTTGCCACGTAAAACGAGTACGGTTCCAATCCCCAGTGGGATCACCTATCAGCAAAGTCCACAGATTAATAGTGGAATAAGAGTACTCGATGCTGTCACAAGTGAATCACTTCTTACTCCAACCACTGGTGCCAGTGTAAATCCATTGCAGGTTTTTATAGAAACAGGGGCATATATCTGGATATTAGGCATAATAGCACTGCTTATTTACAGCTTTGTATCCATCTTGATTTTAAAAAGGCAGCTTAAAGGCGCACAATTAATAGAAAAGAACATTTTCGAAGCCAGGAATCTGAAAACACCATTTGTGTTTGGATTAATAAGACCAAAGATATACTTACCGGTTGGTCTTAACGTTGATGAAAGAGACTATATATTGCTGCATGAACAGACCCATATTAATCGAAAAGACCATATCATTAAGATGTTAGCTTTCTTAGTATTGTCTATCCACTGGTTTAATCCCCTTGTATGGATTGCATATATAGTAATGAGTATAGATATGGAGCTTTCCTGTGATGAAAGAGTACTAAAAGAAATGGATGAAGAAATTAAAAAACCTTATGCTAGCTCATTGTTATCCCTTGCTGCTGGAAGTCATATTCTAAACGGAAGTCCAATTGCCTTTAGCGAGGGTAATATAGAATGGAGAATTAAAAATGTGTTGAACTATAAAAAGCCTGCTTTTTGGGTTACCTTGGTCTCCGTATTATTTGCCCTTGTAATAGGAATAGGACTACTGACAAATCCAGGGGACAAAGATTTCATTGAGATCATTAACAGTGACAATGGACCTGGGGGAAGCATTCCGTTAGCAATGACTCAAGCCGGCAGCCAGGAGTTAAGGGTAAGGGTTGCTAATGATATGGGGAATATAATTGAAAGTTTTTCGGAAATAGATGAGTATATTAAAGATTATACTTTTGATGTATCATATGACGGAGATTTGGAATGGAATCATCGGGTTTATAGTATTAATGGCACATATGACTTAAATGGGGATGGCGAAGCAGACAGCATAAATGCTGTATTAATAGCGGATAATAAGGATGGTTCCTATATTGAGGTTAATGGTATGAAAGTGGAATTAAATTTCTACAACCCAACAGGTGCAGCGAAAATTATTGATTTGGACAGCAGGGATGCTTATACCGAAGTTGCAATTTTTGACGATGGGGCAAGTGGAGATCCTGCTTTTACATTTATCCGCTATGATGGTACAAAGCTGTATACCGTAGGTACAATAGATCGATATGCACTAATGGATGGGCAGGGAAAATTCATATCATGGTTTCACATGACTGATATCTTCAAACCGCAATTCTTTTCCGCATTGGGAGAATTTAAGAACAATGAATATGTCATAACGAACCATGATGTGGAACAATACAAAGGTAAAACTTATGAAGTTGACGGAACCGGCTTTTTTGTACCCTTAGATATTAATCCCGAAGACTATTTTGAATATATGGTGTGGGACTCAGAGACTTTGAGAGAATTTAAAGAAACGAAGGTAAAGCTGCTGGATATTCATATAAGCCCGGATGACCGGACTCTAAACTGCTTTTATGTTGAACTGCCGGATGGAGAGAAGGGGCTCTTGTACTTCTGGATAGGAGATTGAATGCTGCCATTTTAGTGGATTTTTTCTAATTCGAACTCTCTTTCCGGTTTGTACAACCAAAGTACAACACGAAAAAAGTGTTTCGGCTGTAATTGATCCGCTGCGCTGGGTGAGAGAAAGGGAAGTTGTCCACTTCCAGCGCATCGGTGAAATTCTGAATAAGCTTTATGAGTGGAAGGATAGTAAAGAAGCTTTTAGGTAAAACATGACCCGCTTAGCGGGTCTTTCATTATCCGAATATCCTGCTGGTAATACCCTCATTTGTTAAGCTTTATAATCACATCATTTTTATCCTTATCAACGACTCTTACAGCGTCAAGTAATTTCATATCATCTATTTCTTCTTTGCTTTTTCCACTTGTATTAAAAACAAACTTACCTGTTATCATGGCATAGGGATTTTCTCCAAGCTCTTTTTGACTGTTATGCGGCCCGTTTTTCAACAGTAAATCCAAATAATCCATATTAATTAAAACTTCACATGTATCAATGTTTGCAATATCCTTTTCCGCCCCACCTATTATGACTTCATAAGAGATCTCTGTTCTTGCTGAATCTCCACCATAAGAATAAAAAGCATTCATTGTATATTTTTCTTCTTGTTTTATTTCATAGGATCTACAAGCACTAAGGACAAAAACAAGACTGGCTATTAAAATTATTATAGATATCTTTTTCATATTCATACTTCCATTCCATAAATAACTTTTCTATATATAAAATTTTACCACAAAAAGGTAAGATAACAAGTTTGCGAACTGACTTAATTATTAGATCTCATGTTATTTCCAACTGAAATACTTTTCCTGCTATATTAGCATTCTTTAATTAATAGGTACTGTGATTTCGGAGTTACTCTGCTTGCATCTCAGTTAAGCAAAGGAAAAAGTTGTAAAGGTTGTTACAAGCAATATTAATCTTTTGGAAAACGCCATTATTATCCTCTCCATTTTATCAAGTGCACAATAACCCTTAAAAGGGTGCTACCTTCAATATGCAGTAAAAAATAACCTTGGAAATCTGAAGATTATTTGTCCATTTTTCTGTTTAGGATAGCTTTCAATTATACGCTCCATAATCTCATTTTCGAACTCTGCTTTTTTCTCATCTTCTAAAACATCAAGATAAGGTCTCAATCCTGTGCCGCGGTACCATTCCATGATGTCATTATGACTTCCCATGGTATGGTAATACACAGTTTCCCAAATATTAATATAATCAGAGATCTCGGATAATATATCAAAATATTCACCTGGGGACAGGGTGTAAAAAATTCTCGGGTTTGAAAAATGTTCTTTCCACTTTTGTGATGCGCTTACTTCCTTAATAATTCTATGTATAGGTTCATTGTAGTTCATGGGAATCTGGATAGCCAGGATACCGCCTTTACTCAACAAACCAACTAGTTCTTTTAAAAGTATTTTGTGATTTGGCACCCACTGGATACATGCATTTGAGAATACTATGTCAAAGTCTCTGTCTAACGAAGAGATTTCGCTGCTAATGTCACACAACTTAAAATCAAGGTTTGGGTAATTCATCTTTGCCGAGGAAATCATATTTTCAGATTTGTCGACGCCAAGTATATACGCATCTGAAAACTTACTTGCCAAAACCCTCGTACTGTTTCCTGGTCCACAGCCAACATCAATAATTCTCTTCGGGTTGTCCAAAGAAATCCGATTGGCTAAATCTATTGCTGGCTGTGTACGTTCTTTCTCATACTTTAAGTATTGTGCTGAATTCCAATCTGCCATTTTACACCTCTGCTTGATAAATTTTAGCCTTTGTTTTGCACTTTCACTGATACGTCTAAACCGTGTTAATTATAGCATAATGCCTGTTAATTCCAAACACTTCAAACCCACTAATAATTTTACACATAAACTTTTGTATATTGGAACAGCCGGATCATATGCTCAATTCCGCACGCTTAATTATATGATCCTGGTATTCCTTACTCAATTCTACGAAATATCCGCTCCAACCCCAAACTCTGACAATCAGGTTTCGATATTTCTCAGGGTTTTTCTGAGCGTCAAGCAAGGTATCACGGTTTACAGAGTTCAGCTGTAATTGATGGCCGCCAAGGTCTATAAAGGATTTTACCAGCATTGCAACCTTTGAAACAGCCTCGGGGGTACGAAAGACAGTATCATGCAGTTCAAGAGTGAGGGGCCCTCCATTGATTACCTTTTTTAAATCAGGTTTGGTAAATGATTTTATAATGGAAATCGGCCCTTTTAATCGGGCAAACATGCTTGGTGAGTAGTTCGCTGCAAATTCCTCGCCGCTGTCCCTTCCGTCCGGGGTAGCGGGAGTTTTCTTTGAGTGCCAGATATAATACATTGCAGACCCGGTCCCCGGACGGAAAATACCATTGCGTTCATTCTTCCTATTATGCAATGATTCTGCAAAGGAGTCTAAAAGTGAAACAGCTATGCTGTCTACATAATCATCGTCATTTCCAAACTTCGGGGCCTCATACCTGAGTTTGTTTCGAATCTGCTCATAATCATTGAAATTATTTTTTAAGGCTTTAATAATTGTTTCAGCACTGATTTCACCGGTTTCAAAAACATACTTTTTTATTGAGGCCAGCGAATCAACTGCAGTTGAAATGCCAGTTCCATGTATTCCATAGTTATTATATCGATTGCCAATAGAAATGTCCTTTGCATTTTCCACACAGCCTTCCATCATGAGGGAAATGAAGGGGGAAGGGAATATATAAAGATTTTTTGTATTTTCGCAGATTTCATCAGCCTGTTTTCTGATATTCTCCTTTACAAAGCTTAAGAATTCCTCAAAATTTCTGCTATGCCCGAGCTTCTCAAAAGTTGCATCTTGAACTGCTTTTACAAATGACAGGGCGTCTATGTTCGGAATGTCCATTCCCCGTCCGGGAATTATAAATTCCCAGCAGGCTGCAACAACATAATTATAAGCGTCTTTCTTATCATATCCAAGCCTGATTAACCCATCAATTACTACATCATCATTTGAATACTGGGGGAAACCCAGCCCTTGCTTAGTAAGCTGCGAGCCCAGTATATAACGCTCAATTGGTGTATTTTTGCTTACTCGTAAATTTATTTTTGGATCTATTAACTTTAACTCAAGGCTGGCTTTAAGGCAGATTTCCGAGAGCACATTATAACTGTCAGAGCCGTCTTCATTCAAACCGCCCAAAACCAGACTCTGCCCGTTATCACCCTGCTGCATGCCGGGATACAGGTCACTGTCCCGATTCAGGGATAGAAAGAATTCTTCCACAAGCTCAAGTGCATCATCATAATCCAGCAATCCTTTATCCATATCATTTTTTAGATATTTATACATATATTGGTCAAAGCGTCCGAGGGTGTTATGATAGTTGTTTCCGCACCACATGGTGAAATGCAGCAGACGAAGCATCTGTAAAGCCTGCAGAAAAGTGGCCGGGGGATTTTCCGGAATATGGGCAAAGTTTTCAGCAACAACCATGTTGCCAACTTTTTCAGCCTCTATCCTGTATCTTTTCGCAAGGGTTTCAACCGAGTCCAGGATAGAGATCAGCTGCTCAAGGTAATGAACAGAGGCAGCGTCATTACATCCTTGGAATTTTTTAATGGACTCTGATATTTCCCTGCGCTTTGCATTAAACCCCATATCAAGCAGCATTGAGTAATCAACATTTATGTTACAGACTTCACCTCGTTCATGAATTCGATGTGATGTCTTTATTGCCTCCATTTCCTCTTCTGTGAAAAGTTCCGGGGGATTAGGTATAGTACGCATCAAGGCTATTTTTTCATTTCTAAACACAACTGGTTTCTCATTATCCAGCGTATATTTCAGTCGTACAACTGCCCTATCTGTGTCTGAAGTATTATTTCGCTGGAATTCTGATGCCAGCAGCATGGGATCACATGGCTTTTGCCTGCAGGAATGGTGAGCTTTATCGTAAACAAAAAACTTTCGTAAATCTTTTATCCGTTTTCTCATAAAACTACACTCCTTATTCCGTATTGTGAGAAAACCTCCTGATCTATAAAAACCGGGCGATTAACATCAAACATAGGAGTATATTTTCTATTGATCATTTCGTACTTTGCTCCTGCAGTTTTATGGTATGGCAGAAGTTCTACTCTTTCAAGCAATGGTGCATCTTTTACCAGTTCTGCAACAGCGCTGTATTCCGTTTTGTTGTCATTTACCCCGGGAATGACAGGGATACGTACCACAAACTTCTTGTTACTACTGCATAATGATGCCAGGTTTTCAAGTATTATTTTATTTTCTGCACCTGTATACTTTAGATGAAGGCTGCTATCAACCAACTTTATATCCATTATTACATAATCAATTAGTTGTATAATGGAATTGAAAATTTTATTGTCTGCATAACCGGAAGTTTCAATTGCTGTATGGATATCGGGCAGCAATGAGAGCGTTTCAGCTAAAAATTGCGGCTGCATTAAAGGTTCACCGCCGGTGAAAGTTACCCCGCCTCCGTAGTTGGCATAATAATCGCTTTTATCTCTTATATACTCAGCAAGCTCTTTTGCTGTTAACAACTCACCGCATATCTTGCGAAGATTCAAGGGACAGTATGAAACACATTTGCCGCATGCAATACAGCTTTCATTGTTGCATACCTTTTTACAATGCCCGCATGATATACATGATGCCTTGTTTATCATCAATTCCGGACTTGGATTCTGACCTTCGGGATTATGACACCAGCTGCACCTCAGGGGACAGCCTTTAAGAAAGACGGTCTGCCTGATGCCTGGGCCGTCATATATGGCAAACTCATTTATATCAAATATTGTTCCAGCACTCATATCTTTTTGCCCCGCTTATTTGTGTAAGTCGATATGATAAATATATTATGAGAACACTTTTATGTAGGATTATAAAATCAATTTAAGTGTCTGGTATGGTAAACTTTATTACTTGAAAAAACAATATCATCAAAATTGATAAAAAGCAATGATAGCTGATTATCGAAAATTCAATACTTATAGTACAGCAAAAAAAGGACGGCAACCAGGCAGCCGCATATATATCCTATGCGCTGACAGAGGTTGCCGTCATGTAAAACTCTATTTCATGAATTTGCGTATGAGCCCCAGCTTCTTCTCTGTATAGGGATGATAGCGCATAGGCAGGTCGATGAAGATGGATTTTTTCACGATGCTTTTATAATGAGTGAATGTATCAAATGAATGCTTGCCATGGTAGCTTCCCATGCCGCTTTCTCCAACGCCGCCGAAGCCCATCCTGGTGGTAGCCAGGTGTATAATAGTATCATTCCAGCATGCACCGCCGCTGGACGTACGCGTCAGCACGGTATTGGCTGTGTGTTTATCCTTTGTAAATATATATAGTGCCAGGGGCTTCGGCCGGGAATTGATAAAGTCTATCGCCTCTTCAAGCTGTTGGTAGGTAAGCACCGGTAAAACAGGTCCGAAAATCTCCTCATTCATAACCGGGGAATCCGGAGAAACATCCACCAGTACGGTAGGCTCAATGAATCGGCGTGATTCATCTACACTCCCGCCGATGACCACTTTACCGCTGTTGATCAAGTCGGAAACCCGCTTAAAGTGCTTTTCGTTAACAATAACCGGCATATTCCTCATATCGCCCTCCGGGAAGAAGGCTTCCAGCGCTTCACGAAAATACTCAATAAATTCATCCCGTATATCCCTGTGGATGAGAATATAATCAGGTGCCACACAGGTTTGGCCTGCGTTGATTACCTTGCCAAAGGCAATGCGGCGGGCAGCAAGCTTCAGATCCACTGTTTTGTCTACAATGACCGGACTCTTGCCGCCCAGCTCCAACGTTACAGGTGTAAGGTGCTTTGATGCGGCTTCCATTACTACACGGCCTACCCCGGGGCTGCCCGTGAAGAAAATATAGTCAAATTTTTGCTTCAAAAGGTCACTGTTTTCTTTCCGTCCGCCTTCCACCACCGCAATGTATTCCGGAAGGAAAACGGATTCAATAAGTTCTGCTATGGCACGGCTGGCAGCAGGGGCATATGCGGAAGGCTTGATTATCGCACAATTTCCTGCTGAAATTGCACCTATCAGAGGCGTAAGACATAGTTGAACGGGATAATTCCAGGGAGCAATTATCAGCACTACTCCATATGGTTCAGGCAGTATGAAACTCTTTCCATGGAATTGTGCCAATGGTGTGGGCACTGTTTTGGGACGAGCCCATCTTCTTATATGTTTGATGTGAAAGCTCAATTCTTCCAGCACTATTCCAATTTCCGTCATATAGGCTTCCATTTCATCCTTATTAAGGTCTGCTTTCAGTGCCCTGCAGAGTTTGTGCTCATTTTGTTGAAGCGCTCTTTTCAGGCGTTTCAGTGCATCCAGGCGAAATGCTATTGGTTTGGTTGCGTCTGAAGAGAAGTAAGCCCGCTGATTTGCAACGATACTCTCAATACTCATATCATACTCCTTTCAATGCTTGTTCAACGAGATTAGGGAAGGTGGAATCACACACCCCGGTTTCAGCCAGTTGTTTTAATTCTGTTACAGCTCTCCGTTTGGCTTTCTGTGTAAGAGGCTGGCTAAGCAGCACTTCCGGGACCAGCGTCAGCCATCCAAGACGCAATGCAAGAAGCAAAGCCAGCTCTGTTTTGGGTATTGCTGAAGCATAAAGGGAGACAAAGAAGTGATGAGCTTGACTGCATACCGATATACATTCAGCCAGTCCTTTTTCAGAAAGATGGATGACCGATGAATATGACCGTAATGCCTTAATTGCATAACCGTCCCCTTCAAGAGGTATTCCTTTCAGGGTATTGGTACAAAGGGCGTGATGCTTCGTGCTTGAAATAAAACTATGCACTGATAACAAAAAGCTTTTCAATCCAGCTGAAAACTTTGAAACATTTTCAATATGATGTGAGCCGTATTTGCTGTTGAGGTAATAGCGGCGCAGTGATACGAAATCATCAAGGGTTTCATCGGAGACGCGGATCATATGCACTATTTCCTCCGTATTCGGGCACTTGGGCATGAGAACGTCAGAAATTACCGAATCAATATCTGCCTTTACTGCTTCATTCAATGCTCTTTCATAAGCTGTAAAGGCATGCAGGGTTTGTTCGAATGTAAAACCGGCTTCCTGCCTGCGCTTGACAAGCTGCATGATTCGGCAATCGAAATCCCGGAACATGAGTTTCCCATTCATTTTAAAGGATGAGATAACGCCGGCCTTTTCCAGTTGTTTTATTTGCTCCCGGCTTAATCCGGATTGCCGAATGGCAGCTGTAATGGTTAGGGGAGGGTGAGCTGCCGTATGCTCTACCTTGTAGATGGCATCGTACAGCTCAAGCTCCGCCAAATCCGGTTTGCCTTGCTCCAGCAGGCGTTTTATAACAGCCAGAGGATAATAGCGATTTTTTTGAAGATATTTGATAAGCCTCACACTTTTTATACAGTCCGGATGGTAATAAGCCATGTTTCGCTTTGTCTTTTTAGCAATAGGAATAAGACCCTCCTTGACATAAAACTTCAATGTGGAAACGCTTACGTCTGAGGCTCTGGCCAGTTCACTGATCTTTAAAAGTCCCCTTGTTTCACTTTTACCGGTCATGGTTAATTACAGTCCAATACGATTTTTATAAGGTCCGGCGGGTTTTGCAATGCAAGCCTGAAGGCCTTCTTATAGTCGTCCAGGGGAAAGCGGTGGGTTATAAAGCCTTCTGTTGTATACAAGCCGTCGCGAATCCACTCCTGTGCGAGATCGAATGTATACAGCCTTCGCCCCTGCCATTCCTCCATTCCGTGGGCATCAATACCTATAAGCTTCAATTCCTGCCACCAGACAGGCGTCTCATCAAACTTCACACCACGCATATGGTGACCTACCTTAATCAGGGTGCCTCGGGGTGCAAGCAGTCTCAGGCAGGTGTGATTGGACCAGTTGCCGCCAACGCAATCATATATGCGGTCGAAGCCGCCAAAGAACATTTTGTTGCCGCCCATACCCGTGTATACACGGCTGCCGCCTGTAGCTTTGGATGCGGCTTCATAAGGATCGCCTGTCAGTACATGATCCGCACCGAGTTTTAATGCAAATTCCTGCTTTGGCTTCATGCGCTCCATTACCCATACCTGGCAATCGGGCTGTATGATTTTAAGAGCTTGCACAATGCCCAGCCCAATGGTACCGCAACCCAGGACCATTATCTTCTCGCCTGAAGCCGGAGGATCCATAAGCACCGAATGTATGGAGACACAGGCGGGTTCCACCATTACTGCCTGGTCATCAGTCAATTCATCAAATATTTTTGTCAGCTGCTGTTCCGGCGCTATAAAGGTATCACTCCAGCCGGCGCCGGTATCAGGCAGTTCATAAGGGCTGGGTTCCCCGTAATTCAGGCATAAATTATAGTTACCCTCCTCACAGTATCTGCAGCGAGGTTTTATGCCCTTGTTGCCGCAGCCTGACATATACTCCCGTATGGTAACCCTGTCACCCACTTTGAATTTTGTCACTGCCTTGCCTGTTTCAACCACAACCCCCACGTTTTCGTGTCCCAGGTAGGTGCGATTGGACACCGGGATGGGCTCCAGGGCAGAGTTGGTGCTGGTTGTGGCTAAGAAAAAGCTTACATCCGTACCACACAGGCCGGAGACGATGTTGCGCACCCTCAGCCAATCATCTGCAGGCAGGGGAGGATCAGGCAGATTTTTATTGTATTTAACTGCGTTCAGTCCGGTATATAATAGTGGTTTGAAGCACTTGGCTGCAAATTTGGTGATCAGGATACGCGGGATATCCTTTTCAAAATATACACTCTTCATATAAGCCCTCCTTTCCTATGTCAGCATGGACTGCAGGATTGCCATGAAGTCGTTTAGCTGCACTGCATACTCCGGGCTGCCTATGGTTTCAATATAGCCCAGCTCGGCTGCCCGCACGAATGGCACCTCTTTTTGCAGTACCTTTATAGCTCCCTCCACACTTAAAAAGTGGAAGTGAACAAAAGGGCTGCGACGTGTGTACACGCCGTGGCCGGATTTGGATTTGCCGGCTTTAACCCGCAAATAGCATGCAATGCCTGTTTCAGGATAGGGTTCCACTGAGAATTGGTATATGCGATCGGGTTGGCGCAGGCACCACTCGTGCATGTCCGGATCTCCAAGCTTGTTATATGTTGACAGTGCCCGTGTTATCATGTAAAGACTGCACTTTACCTTAAGCTTTTGTTTATCATAGTCCCTGGGTTTCTTTTTGGGAGACATGATCATAAGCCCCATCAGCAGTTTAAGTATCTTGGGCAGCAGCAATATGTTGCCCTTAATGCCGGGCAGGGCAAGACCACCGCGCAGCAGGGCATTCATTTTGCTGACTGAAGGGAAGGTCAGGGCCAGATCATAGCTTTCCGCAGGAGCCTGTATTACCTCAACTTGCCCATTGTCGAATTTCAATGTACAAGCCACCAGCTTATCATCATTTCTGGCTCCGAATTGCACGGTAGCTGTGAAGTTTGCAAATGCTTTATGCAGCTTTGGATCGTCATCTAATAACACCTGCATGACAGGAAAAGCCGCATTGAAGAAAAGCCTGGCAATCATTAAGTCTTGGGTGGTAGCAGACAATTTCAACACTCCTTTCAAATTGGAATGAGGTCTTTTAATTTATTCGTCTTCCCAGTCCTCGTCTGCCTCGTATTCTCTGCCCATCAAACTGCGTACCTGATCAACGATACCGTCTGCGTCCAATCCATAATGGGTGTAGAGATCTTCCGCGTAACCGATGGTGGCAAATTCATCATTTAAGCCGTGTTTCTTGAATACGCAGCCCATACCGCTTTCAGCAATGACACCGGCTACCGCATCCCCAAGTCCGCCTTCCACATTGTGCTCTTCTATGGTTAAAATGCGGCGGGTTTCCTTAACCGCTTTGAGGATTGCTTCCTTATCAATGGGTTTGATGGTATGCATATTGATAACACGAACACTGATACCGTCCTGCTCTAGCAGTGTCTTGGCAGCCTGAATCGACTGCAGCACTGCAATGCCGCAGCAGATAATCGTAATGTCGGTGCCTGGTACCATCTCAATAGCTTTGCCGATGGTGAAGCCATAGTTTTCGTCGGGATAGCATGGAGGCTCGAACCCGCGGCCGATACGAATATATACGGGGCCAGGTATATCCAGACAGGCGCGTACTGCAAGGGAAGTTTCGGTGCCGTCTGCCGGGCATATGACGGTCATATTGGCAATGGAACGCATAATGGCAAGGTCTTCCGTACAATGATGGGTTGTGCCTGCATGGCCGAATGAAATGCCCGCATGGGTACCGATAATCTTAACAGGGAGGTTTTGGTATGCAATGTCAGTCCGTACTTGTTCGCAGGCGCGCATACTTGCAAATACTGCCATTGTAGAGGCAAAGGGTATCAGTCCAACCTTGGCCAGGCCGGCAGCAACTCCAAACAAATTTTGCTCTGCAATACCCACATTAAAGAACCTGTCAGGGAAAGCGTCAGCAAAGTGTACGATAGCGGTGGTTTTTGCAAGGTCAGCGGTTAAACCCACAATCTTATCGTTGGTTTTTGCCATTTCTGCCAATGTACGTCCGTATATCTCCCGCGGGGTCATTGTAGCTGAATCATAACAATTCCATGTTGTTCCGGTTACTGTAGACATAATCTTTCCTCCCTCCCCTATGAATTCAGTATGGATGCCTTTGCCTTCTCACACAGCTCGGAGTCGGCTGAGGCATAATGCCATACCACATTGTTTTCCATAAAATCGACGCCTTTGCCTTTTACGGTGTTGGCGAGGATGATTACGGGTTTTTCCTTTGCATTCCATGCCTTATCCAGCGCTTCGCAGATTTGGTCAAAATCATGGCCGTCAATCTCAATAAGCTCCAATCCGAAGGAGCGCCATTTGTCTGCGAAGGGCTCCAGAGCCATCACATCTTCCGTGAATCCGTCAATCATCAGGCGGTTGCGGTCTACTATTGTAATGACATTGGTAAGCTTGAAGTTTGACAGTGCCATAGCTGCTTCCCATACACTGCCTTCACAGCACTCGCCGTCACCCAAAAGACATACTGTTTTAAACTCCTTCTTCAGATAGCGGGCACCCAGGCCCATGCCTACTGCCATGGACAACCCATGGCCAAGACTGCCGGTGGAAGCGTCGCAGCCTACAATTTTGTTGCTGTCAGGATGCATGGCAAATGGAGAACCAAAGTGGTTAAAGGTCTTAAGCTCTTCTTCAGGGATGAATCCGCGTTTGGCCAGCACAGGAATGAAACCGGCAGCTCCATGGCCTTTAGACAGCACAAAGCGGTCCCGGTCCTCCCACCAGGGCTGTTCCGGATCGACGTTGAGGTACTTGAAGTAAAGCGCGGTCAACAACTCAACAATACTTAAGGAGCCGCCTACATGGGCTCCGCCCGACCAGGCCATCACATCAATAATTGTGAGACGCAGATCCCGGGCAATTTTCTGCAGCCTTTGCTTTTCTTCCGGGGTGCAGGGCATACAATCTCCTCCTTTATTCTATTATTAATAAAATGTAAGATGATGTATTGAAAGTAGGAAGTGTCACTACCTACTTTATAGCATAGTTTCAAATATATTACAATATATATTAAAAATATTTTGAAGATTATAATTTATGTAGACAATAGCAATAAAACCTACAAAAACAATGAAATAATCAGTCATGTAATTTCCTTTTGCATTATTGGAAGACTATATGAATATTAAAAATAGCAGCTATATGAGAGGATTTTGACAGCATGAAAATACGACTTGGTTTTGTTGCTATGTCTATGACGCTGAAGAATGCATCTCCGTCCAGGACTATGACCTACAAAACCTATCAAAACATACCCGATGATGAATCCAGAATTCATCGTTTGAAAAAACTAACACGTGAAAATTTGACCAATACTTTGCGAATTATGAGGCACGCCAAGGCTTCCGATGTACAGTTGTATCGGATCACATCAAAGCTGGTACCCTTGGCTACCCATGAGCAGGTTATTGATTGGGACTTTATATCGGAAATGAAAGCAGAGTTTCAGAAGATTAAGGAATTTCTACAAAAAACAGATATGCGAATCAGCGCTCATCCCGATCATTTTACCCTTCTAACCAGTAAGAGAAAAGAAATACTGGATGCATCCATACGGGATCTGGTATATCATGATGCTGTTTTAACAGGGATGGGTTTAGAGCCTGACAGAGGTAAATTAGTGCTTCATGTAGGCGGTACCTATAAGGACAAAAACAAAGCCATAGATACCTTTGTATCTAATTTCTCAGCTCTGCCACAAAACCTAAAAAAGCGGATAATTCTGGAGAATGATGATAAATCCTATACAGCCTCAGATACCCTTTTGCTTTGTCAGATGCTGCAAATTCCCATGGTTTTTGATGTGCACCATCATCTATGCAATCCTGATGGCTTATCCGTTGAAGACTTGTTGTGTCACGTTTTTAATACATGGAGAGGACAAAAGCTGATTCCCAAGGTTCATTTTTCCAGTCCTAAATCACCTTCACAGTTGAAAAGCCATGCAGATTATATAGACAGCTCCGCCTTCTATGAATTCTTAATGCAGGCAAAAAAACCAAACAGGGATTTTGATGTAATGCTGGAGGCAAAGAGTAAAGATAAAGCCCTCTTTCAGTTGGTTGAAGATTTACAACGGTATCAGGATATTCATTTTCTCAATGACGCATGTTTTGAATGCTCTTAATAACCCTGCATGGATTACCTGCGGCAATAACATTGCCGGGTAAATCCTTAGTTACAACACTTCCTGCTCCTATGGTTACATTATCTCCAACTCTCACTCCCGGGCATATTATCGCTCCGCCGCCAATCCAGACATTATTGCCGACAGTAACCGGTTCTGAATTTTCCTTACCGGTAAGCCGTTCTATGGGATCAGTGGGGTGCATGGCAGTATAAATCTGTACATTAGGTCCTAACAGCACATTATCTCCGATTATAACCTTATTAACATCCAGGATAATACAGCCGTAGTTTGCGTAGAAATTTTCACCAACTGTTATGTTATAGCCATAATCACAATAAAAAGGCGGTTCAATAACAAATGAACCTTTTGCATTAATCAACCGCTTTAGAATCTCCCATCGTTTCCCTTTTTCACCGGGTTTTGTATTATTGAATTCAAAGGTCAAGTTCCTTGCATGATCCCTTTCAGCGGTTAACACTTGATCATCGGCAAAATAATATTCTCCTGACAACATTTTCTCTTTCTCACTTTTTGACACAGGCTGTTCCTCCGAGTTGAAATAATAATATTATCTTCTCACAATAATATGGATTTATTAGAAATCTGATATACTATCAGTTATAGAGATGCTTTATTCGAGCAGCCTCTCCCTGTTGAGTTAAGGCAGCCTTTTTAGTTTATAATATTGGTAGTTTGTGAAGTGGGGCGAGCTGTATGGACAAACAAAGAGTAGCCGGTATCCTCAATGAAATTGCATTGTATCTGGAGTTGAAAGGGGAGAATCCCTTTAAGATTCGTGCCTATGAAAACGGCGCAAGAATTGTCCAGGCTTTGGAAGAGGATTTGGAAACCTTAATCAGGGAAAACCGACTGGGTACCATAAAGGGAATTGGCAAAGCCCTGGAACAGAAGATAAGTGAATTGGTCATGACGGGAAACCTTGAATATTATCAGAATTTGAAGGCTGAATTTCCGCCCGGCTTATTTGACCTGTTCAGTATTCCGGGTCTGGGTGCTAGAAAGGTCCGGGTTTTATACGATACTTTGGGTATCGAAACCATTGGGGAGCTGGAATATGCATGCAAGGAGAACCGCTTGATTGATTTGCCCGGATTCGGGAAGAAAACTCAGGAGAATATTCTGAAAGGCATATCCCATATACGCACTGCTTCCGGTAAATACCTGCTGCATGAAGCCGGCAGTATGGCATTGGATATTCTTAAGGAGTTGAAAGATTGTCCCGATGTTAAATCCCTGAGCATAGCCGGAAGTCTTCGAAGAAGTAAGGAAATTATAAAGGATATCGATATTGTTGCAGCATCAGATGAGGTTGAAAGCGTAATGAACTTTTTTGTGTCACTGCCCGGTGTAGCGGATATTACAGGGCAGGGCTCAACCAAAACCAGTGTGCGTTTACGGGGTGGCATTGCTGTTGATCTGCGGGTAGTTTCACCGGAGCAGTATCCATATGCCCTGCATCATTTCACCGGCAGCAGGGAACATAACACTAGAATGAGGCATATTGCAAAATCCATGGGCATGAAAATGAATGAATATGGGCTGTTCCGGGAAGAGAATGGGTCAAACATTCCATGCAGCAACGAGGCGGATTTATTTCAAGCCCTGGGTATGGCCTATATTCCACCGGAACTGCGGGAGGATATGGGTGAAATTGAAGCAGCCCTGGAAAACAGGCTGCCAAAGCTTGTGGAAAGCAGTGATTTGAAAGGCATCTTTCATTTTCACAGCCATTACAGCGACGGCAGCAATTCCATCAAGGAGCTGGCTGATGAAGTGCGCAGGCAGGGTTACCAATATATCGGCATCTCGGACCACAGCCGTTCTGCCTACTATGCCGGGGGCTTGAGTGAAGATGATATTATAAGGCAGCATGAGGAAATTGATGAATTAAACAAGCGATATCATGATTTTTATATTTTCAAAGGTATTGAGTCGGATATACTGTCCGACGGTTCTTTGGATTATTCAGATGAATTTCTTGAGCGCTTTGATTTTGTTATTATATCGATTCATTCCCAGTTTCGAATGAATCGTGAAAGCATGACAAAGAGAATATTAAAAGCTATGGACCACCCTGCCGGTACCATACTGGGACATGCAACAGGAAGGCTTCTGTTATCCAGGGATGGGTACGAAGTGGATATGGAGCAGATTCTGGAAAAGGCAGCGGAAAGAGGGACAGCTTTGGAGATTAATGCCAATCCACATAGGCTGGACCTGGATTGGCGCTGGGTGAGAAGGGCAAAGGAAATGGGCATCAGGCTGATGATCAATCCGGATGCCCATAGCGTCAATGAAATTTCGCATACGGGATACGGAGTTGCTGCAGCCCGTAAGGGTTGGTGTGAAAAAGAGGATATTCTGAACTGCCTGGATATAGAAGGAATGAAAGCTTTCCTATATGCTTAACTTATATAATCTGTTTTGTTATTATAGATACAAATCTGTTTGGGATATTGCAAAGGGAAGGTTGTGATTAGCCTACATGATAAATGGTAATATAGAAGGTTTGTCCAAGCAAATTTTACTTGCACTGGAGAGTATATACGATATGCCGGTGGAGAGGGAAAGTTTTCTCTCCAAGGAAATAGTGCTGCTATTATGTGAGCTGACCGGGGTAACCAATCGGGAAATATCTATTTATCTGAATCGCAGGGGAGAAGTAATGGACGTATCGGTAGGCGAAGCGGGACAGGTTTCACTTACCGGTATGAACTTGAGGAGGAGTAACGTACGTTTGAGCGGTATTCGCTGTATCCATACCCACCCCGGCGGAAGCGGAAAATTATCAGGTGTGGATCTGAATTCGCTGAAGACATTGCGTTTTGATGCCATGGCGGCAATCGGTGTACAGAACGGAAGGTTTGTTGATGCCTACACCGCTTTTTTGAACCCACCGAATGAAAGCGAATCTCACACAATATATGGTCCCCTGACTATGGAGGAATTGTGCGGAGATGACCTGCAGCGGGAGATACACCGGCTGGATCCCCTCATAGCCTTGCCCCATACAGTGGAAACACAGCAAGATGAGGAAGAAAGGGCAATATTAATTGGGCTGGATGACCAGGGAGAGGGATTCCGCTCCGTCAATGAACTGGAAGAGCTGGCGAAAACTGCCGGTGCCCGGACCCTTTATAAAACCACCCAAAATAGAAAAATGCCTGACCCTGCTACCTATATCGGTCGGGGAAAGGCGGCGGAACTGACCTTGCTCTGCCAATCCTTGAATGCCAATCTGGTTATCTGCGACGATGAGCTGACTGCGGTTCAAATCAAAAATTTAGAGGAAATACTTGGGGTAAGGGTAATAGACCGTACCACATTAATTCTGGATATCTTCTCCAGGCATGCAGTATCCAGGGAAGGGAAGCTCCAGGTTGAGCTGGCTCAGCTGAAGTATCGGCTGCCCAGGCTGACGGGAATGGGGCATACACTCTCCAGGCTGGGAGGCGGCATTGGAACAAGGGGGCCCGGTGAAAAAAAGCTGGAAACCGATCGCAGGCATATACGCCGCCGTATTAGTGAAATAGAAGCAGAATTGGCCAAGGTGAAGGAACATAGAACTAACCTTCGCACTAAACGGGAAAAGAACAGGATTCCTATTTGTGCACTCACCGGATACACTAATGCCGGAAAAAGCACATTATTAAATGCTTTAACCGGAAGTAATGTGTTGGTGGAAGATAAACTCTTTGCAACCCTGGATCCTGTATCCAGAGGTATTATCCTGCCTGATGGGCAAAGAATTATATTAATAGATACTGTAGGGTTCATCGACAAACTGCCCCATAATCTGGTAGAGGCTTTTCACTCAACCCTGGAAGAAGTGGTGGAGGCGGATTTGCTGCTCCACGTGGTGGATGCCGGGTCACCAAACCTGACAGAACAGACATCAGTGGTAAACAGGGTATTGAATATGCTTGGTGCAAAGCAAAAAATAATAACCGTATATAATAAAATGGATATGGTTAAAGACTCTACCCTATTACCCGCTGAAAAGCCCCAGGCATTTGTCTCAGCCAGGACGGGTGAGGGGTTGGAGGATTTGCTTAATTTAATTCAGAAGAATCTTCCCAGAAAGATGCAGCGGGTAACCCTTCTACTCCCATATGATCAAGGCAATGTACGTTCCATGCTCCATGAAGACGGCAATATTTTATCCGAAGAATTTGTATCTGAAGGAATTCAGATGGAAGTTGAAGTTGATGAAATTTTATTTGGCAGGATTAAAAGTTTTTTGAAGGTTGTTTAATGAATATCAACCCGGGGTAATATAGGTTATATGTAAAAAAGCTGCAGAATTATATACAGCAGACAAGGAGGAATGGTTATGAAGGCTTATGTTGATCAGGATTTGTGCATCAGCTGCGGATTATGCATCAGTACTTGTGAGGAAGTGTTTTTCTGGAATGATGACGATAAGGCTGAAGCTATTGACGAGGAAGTTCCCGAGGAGTTGGAGGATGCGGTAAAGGATGCCATAGAAAGCTGTCCTACAGAAGCGATTGCTCAGGTCTGACAAAATAATATCCACAAAGAAGCCTTTAACAAAAGAAAAGCCGCTGCAAGTGCATTGATATGCTCCTCTCATGGTTAGCAGTTTTACTATTTTAGCTGTCTGCTTGATAGGGGGCAGTTTCAGTGCATGCAGCGGTTTTCTTTTTGTGTCTTTTAATCAGAATGATATCTTTTCTTCAAGGTAAGGTATTAATTCATCTATCGGTATGCGAATCTGTTCCATGGTATCCCGGTCTCTTACAGTTACACATTGGTCCTCCAAAGTATCAAAATCCACAGTAATACAATAAGGTGTACCGATTTCATCTTCCCGGCGGTAGCGTTTTCCAATGCTGCCGGTTTCATCGTAGTCCGCATTGAATTTACCTGCCAGCTTACCATACAAGTCCTGGGCAGGCTCTTTCAACTTCTTGCTGAGAGGAAGGACGGCAGCCTGGAAAGGTGCCAGAGCGGGATGCAGCTTCATAACCACACGTTGGTCTCCGTTTTCCAATTCCTCTTCCGTATATGCCTCACACATAAAGGCAAGGGCCAACCGGTCTACGCCTACAGAGGGTTCGACGCAATAAGGAATATACTGCTCATTTGTTACAGGATCCAGATAGTTGAAGTTTTCGCCGGAATGCTCTGCATGCTGCTTCAGATCAAAATCCGTTCGGTCGGCGATACCCCACAACTCACCCCAGCCAAAGGGGAAAAGATATTCAATATCGGTGGTAGCCTTACTGTAGTGGGAAAGCTCTTCTTTATCGTGATCACGCATTTTAATATGCTCTTTATCTATGCCCAAATCCAGCAGCCAGTTTATACAAAAGCTTCTCCAATACTCAAACCATTCCAGATCTTCGCCGGGTTTGCAAAAGAATTCCAATTCAGCCTGTTCAAATTCCCGGGTACGGAAGATGAAGTTACCGGGTGTAATTTCATTTCGGAAAGATTTTCCGATCTGACCGATACCGAAGGGCAGCTTTTTTCTGGATGTTCGCAGTACGTTTTTGAAATTGACAAAGATGCCCTGGGCGGTTTCAGGCCGCAGATACAGCTCAGACTGGGAATCCTCAGTAACGCCCTGGAAGGTTTTGAACATCAGGTTGAATTGTCGGATGGAAGTAAAGTTGGATTTACCGCATTCCGGGCAGGGAAGAGCCTTATCCTTTACAAATTCCTCCATTTTGGCATTGGACCATCCGTCTACCGCTTCATTTAATTGATTGTGCTCAGCCAGATAATCCTCGATAATCTTATCTGCCCTGAACCTGGCCTTACATTCACGGCAGTCCATTAACGGATCATTGAAGCCGCTTACATGACCGGAAGCTTCCCAGGTTCTGGGGTTCATCAGGATAGCAGCGTCCATTCCTACATTATAAGGGCATTCCTGTATGAATTTTTTCCACCATGCCCGTTTGATATTGTTTTTCAACTCCACTCCCAGCGGTCCGTAATCCCAGCTGTTGGCCAGGCCGCCATATATTTCCGACCCCGGGAAAATAAAGCCCCTGCCCTTGCACAAGGCCGCTATTTTTTCCATTTTGTTTTCAATTGCCATATCTGAATCTCCTTTCAAAATATCATTCAATATCAAATTAAAGAAGAAAAATAAAAAGCCCTTCATCCCGGCAAAGGGACGAAAGACTTATCTTCCGCGGTTCCACCCTTTTTGATTTCCCGCACCCGGGAAATCCTCTCTTTTTGCATCATTGGTTCCGGGACGCCCTTCGTATCCCCATGCCGCCGGGCTCCCACCATTCCCGGTTCGCTGATGGCAGAGGCAGGATACTACTCCTTCCCGTCATTACCGTCATATTAACCATTATTATGACCTAAAGCGTTAAGAATTGCAAGTAAATCTTGCCCTTTTTCTTATTATCATGTACAATATATCTAATCATTTTCATTAATAATTCGGAATCGAATGGCTGATTTTCATAAAACCGGACGGTTCAGGGGATAAATTTAGGCTGGACAATATCATTTTTGACGAAGAAGGAGAAACAAATGATAGAAAAGGAATTTATCATTGAAAATGAGGCTGGACTGCATGCCAGATCAGCTGCAAGGCTGATTAAGGAAGCAAACAGCTTTTCTTCGGATATCAACATTATTCGGGGCAATAAAACAGGAAATGCGAAAAGTCTTCTATCCATTTTGGCATTGGGTGTATTCAAAGGTACCAAGGTTACCGTTCGTATCGACGGTTCTGACGAAATTGCAGCCATGCATAGAATAAGCCAGCTAATAGAAAACAACTTTTACGAAGAAGATTAATTTTTATCTTCTTTTTTTTCTCATATTCTCTTTTCTTTTTCCACATTCTTATACAATCTACTTTTTGGAATGAAACCATAATTTCTATAATATTCTATATGTAGTTGATTTTTCAGGAGGCGGCATGCATGTGGAAAACTTGGCATTCCATTACAAGAGCAGGGGAGAAGTTAATAATCAGGCCGGCATACCCCTCCGATGCAGCGGCATTTGTTGAAACCCTGGATGAAGTCGCCAAAGAAGGTATTTATTTGCTTGATGAGCATGCTTCCCGCACTGTAGCCGAACAAGAAAGAATTATTCAATTATTGGACTGGTCCCGCAATTTGATTGCAGTTGCCGTACTGGACAATAAAATTATAGGCGGTATGGGTATTTTTGTCGGAGGGATGTCTCCCAAGGCACAAACATTTTGCAATTTGGGTATTCATATTATCCGGAGTGCCAGATCATAAGGGATCGGCTCAAAGCTGATGAGTTATGGTATCAATTGGGCAGGGGAAAGAAAATACCATAAAATCTGCCTCAGCGTATTCTCCACCAATCTGCGGGCAATTTCATTATACAAAAAAATGAGGTTTGTTATAGAAGGGCGAAGGCGGGAGCAATATTATTTCATGAACCAATGGGTAGATGAGATATTGATGGCCAGGTTTTTATAAAAGTTATAATAATCCAACTGGGGGTACATATGTGTCTGATTTTAATTTTATCATATTGCTATTGATTAACGGTTTGATTTCCATATCCCTCTTTATATCAGCTCTGGTTTATTTTTTTACACAGGCAAAATATGAGAACCATACAAGTACAGGAAGAATCCTTTTGTTTTCCGGATTAGTGTGTGCGGCCGGCATCATTAACGCTCTCATGATGCGTTATGCAGTGCGGTTTCCCAAAATAGGGGGATATGACCTGAATTCAGTTTATAATCTGATTATAAATTTGGCTGCGGCCGTACTGTCTTTTTTTTCTTATATACTGTACCTGAGAGTCGGGCAAAGGTTTTCCCATTCCGTCGGGATGCCGGGCAGTACCCTGCTTGAGCAGAAGGAAAATTCAGGAAGGCTTAACTGGAAGCTTATTTTAATACCCATTCCATTTCTTATTCTTTGGACCTTTTTCTGGTTCGGTTTTGCCTCTCCGGAACCTACGGAGCTGGCCTTGGCTTCTACCCCGGAAGGAGACAGTCCGATGGTATATATATATACTTTTTATACTGCTTCAGTATTAGCCCCGATTACTGAGGAAATCCTGTATCGTCATTTTGCTATGGGCCTATTTGCCAGATGGTTCGGAAGCAGCAAGCTTGCTCTTGTATTGAATATATGGCTAAGCTCATTGATTTTTGCAATAGCACATGCCGGCGTGGTAACTGCGGACTGGATTAAAATCGTGCAAATTCTTCCGGTGGGCATGGTATTTGGCTGGATAAACCTGAAAAAGGGGTTGGAACATTCTATTCTGTGCCATTCCTTATTCAACACTTTTATTATCCCGGCATCCATATTGCTGGAATATGCCATGGGCTTATAGGGTAATTCTGCTGTACCTGAGCCTTGGAAGGTATAATGTACCGGCAATGGGGAAGGATTAAGATGATGTAAAACTTTCCTAAGCGAGGTGCGGGAATAATGAAAATAGGAGACTTAATCAGAGAATATACCCTGGAGGCCAATACAAAGCTGGATGATCAGTACAATGGCACCAGAGAAGCCATTCGTCTGATTGCACAGGAGAAAGCATCGGACTTTATTTTGAAGGGTGACGTCGGCTTGCGTCTGGAGGAAAAGCAGCTGTTAATCGATATCATTGCAGGAAGCATGATGCAAAGCTTTTCCCTGGGATACGGAGTGGGAAAGGTAGAGGGAAGTACAAGAAAAGCGGTCTACCTTTAGACAATTCAGAAATACATAATAAATTCAATATGCCGGATATATTGTTGGATATCCTAATTTTATGTTATGATTAATTAAAGATAAGAGTGTTGCAATCAGCATACCGGAGGATTAATGCATGGGGGTTAAGAATCTAAAAAAAGATGCGGCAGTTTTTTTGGTCGTCCTGTTATTATCCATTATTGTATACAATACAGTTCAATGGTATGATTCTTATCTTTACCGAATCTTTCACATGGAAGCCTTTTTGAATTGGCATATAGGCCTGGAAGGCCTGAGCATTGCAATGTCCTTCTGTATTTTTTTCGTATCCTATTACACCATTGGCAGAAACAAAAATCTCAGAACTGTGTTATTTACTTGTACTTTTCTGGCCGTTGGTTTGCTTGATGCCCTGCATACCCTGACCTACAATGGAATGCCGGGCTTTTTTGCTGAGGCATCAGTGGCGGTGGCTACCTCCTTCTGGGTTGCAGCCAGGCTTACCGCTGCAATTGGCATGCTGGCTGCAGGCTTCATCAAGCATAATTACACTGTCAAACAGCATCGATTTATTTTTGTTGCTGCTTCCCTGGTGTACAGTATAGTTGTATCTTATGTCTTACTATATAAACAGGAACACCTTCCGCCTTTGTTTGTGGAGGGTGTGGGTTTGACACCCTTGAAGGTCAACCTGGAATATACCATTATCCTTATGCAGATTATCAACATGTTTTTATTCTTTCAGATTTATTACAAGGGAGAAGATACCGAGGAATACAAATATATTATCCTCTCACTGCTCCTGAGTGTTTTCAGTGAATTGTCATTTACCCTGTACTTGAATGTATACGATACCTACAATTTACTGGGTCATATCTATAAAATCATCGCTTATTATCTGATTTTCAAGGGAAAGTTCGTACTGAATGTACAAAAGCCTTACATGGCTTTGCATGAAACGGAACGGCAGCTGGCGGAGTATGCCAATAACCTGGAGAAGTTGGTTCAAAAGCGGACGGCTGAGATTACGGCAGCCAATGAGAAGCTGATGAAGGACATGGATTATGCCAGAAACATTCAAAGCGCTTTGCTGCCTGTTACCCTTCCCAAGTTCAATAAAGTGGATTTTGCCGCCAGGTATTTGCCTTGTGAAAAAATCGGCGGAGATTTTTATAATATATTCCGCCTGGATGAGGAAAATATCGGCATTTTGATTGGAGATGTTGCAGGTCATGGTGTTTCTGCCGCTATGATTACTGTTTTCATTAACCAGCACATTCATGTGCGAAGAGAATATGACGATGGGCGGATTCGGATATTAACGCCTAAACAGGTATTAACCAACCTGTTCTATGTTTATAACAAGATGAATTTTCCTGAAGAAATCTACACGGTTATGCTCTATGGCATATACAATCAGGAAAGTCATGTATTTACATATTGTTCAGCAGGAATGAACACCCAGCCATTGGTTTTGCAGAAAAACGGGGCAATAGAGTGCATTCCGATAGAGGGGCTGCCCATCTGCAAGCTGGGCGGAGTTACCAATCCTTCCTATGAGAATCAAACCCTGCAATTGGAAGCAGGCGACAGCCTTTTGCTTTATACTGATGGATTAATCGAAATTGACAGGAAACGTCCGGAATATTTCACTGAAACCCATTTGATGGAGTATCTTCGCGGCATAAAGAACAATACCGCTGATGAAACGGTGGATAATATGTTTGATTTATATGATACCATTCTGGGTGAAAGAAATATGATAGATGATGTTACCGTATTGGTAATGAATATTCATGATGAACAGCCCAATATGGAAAACAGCATAGGGGGAAATTAGGCTCTGTTAACTTAATTGAAAAAATGAAAATTGAAAGTCCTTTAAAGGGCAAAAAAGAAGATACTAAAAGGAGAAATCAATATGAGTCCAACAATAAGATGGATTACAAGAACAGCTATTTTATTAGCCCTTACTGTATTGTTTCAGTCCTTGAGGGTACTGATACCGGTCATGCCTGCTGATGTCAGCCAATACGTGGTAGGTTCCCTGGTAAACTTATGCTTGATTCTGGCGGCAGTAACTGTGGGTATCAAAGGGGGAATGGTGATAGCAGTTGTTGCACCTGTCATTGCCTTTATCCAGGGAGTCACCCCCATACCGGTTCTGGTTGTTCCTATTGCACTTGGCAACCTGGTTTTGGTAGTAACTATAGCACTTTTATATAAAAGGAATGCCCTGCCGGCATTTGCTGCAGGGGCAGTTCTCAAGTTTCTTGCCCTGTATCTGGGTGTTGTAAAGATCGTTCTGCCTTTTTTTCTGCCGGCAGATGCGCCTGAACAGGTTCGGGCAGCCCTTTCGGTGCAGTTCAGCTGGCCCCAGCTGGTCACGGCATCCATTGGCAGTATTATTGCAGCCGTTGTTCTGCCGGTTTTGAAGAAAGCTGTTAAAGAGTTTTAATAAGCAGTCAGCCGGTAATATTTTTTACATATCACCGGGCTCAGTTTCGTCTTCCTGATTGGCTTGCGACAGCAGCTGGGACATTTTCATAATCATATTCATGGATTCCTTTTGTTCGTCATTCAACAAGGAGGCAAAGGAATCCATTATTGCTTTTGTCTGATCTTTTTGGCTGAGCTGATTTGCCTGATCCCTTTTATCCTTCTGGTCAATGCTGCCTTTTTTCTGGACTTTCTTCTCATTCCGCGATAGTTTATCTGCCGTTCCCATTGCTTCCACCATTTTCATTACCTGCATAGCTTTGTCCGCTTTTTCTCTTTGTTCCTGCGAGAGAACGGGGCGTACCACATTCAGAAAGTCACTTGCTGATTCTATCGGTGATACCTTTTTACCCCCTGCCAGGGTCCTGTTGTTCTTATAGAGGACAAGGTTGCGCTGCACCTTACCTGCACTTTCGTAGAGATTCAAGACGCGATCCAGCTGCCTTCTTTTTTCCGGATGAATATATGGTTTGATTGCTTTCATTGCACCTATTTTTCTCTCTACAGGATTAGATGGAATATTCAATAAGGTTGCTTGATTCTGATTATGATAGTTTTGATTCGCCACATCCCTTATCAATTGCATTGCTTCCATTAAACCAGCGGCTGTGTATACTATGTTCTGCTCTTTTTCATTGAGATACGGGCCGATTGACTTAAGCATTTGAACACTTTGGGGCTGATCCAATATTTCCAATGCCTTTTGCCTTGAACTCAGAATTAAAAAGCCCGCAAATAGCAGAATCAAGAATCCAGGCTGGATGGATGTGCTCCTTCCCTTGGTTTTGACAGGTATCAGGGCACGATTTTCCGGCAGGGGTGTTCTCCTTACACCCTTCTTTACCTTCTCCCTGTGTAAAGGAGTGGGGGCACTGGCATGATTCCCTGCGCGCTGTACGGGGTTGTTATGTTTTTTCTCAGGCTCCTTACCTTGTATTTGTGGTTTTGTCTGCTCCAAGTAAGTAGGTATTTCTGCATCGGGAAACAGATCCCGTCTGGGTATAAACTTCCAGGGTTCCTTTCTTTCCCAACGGGGATTGCTTTTTTTCTGTATCATTGTACTCCTCCTCACAATGATATGAAAACGGCATCCTGAATATATGTATGCTACCGTTTCCTAATCTATAATACGCAGCACTTCAGACTATGTGCACCTAAATAAGGAATGTATTGTGTCAATTGCCTTTGAAGCGAATAGGATAATATGGAAGAGTACTGGGAGGAGGGATGTCATGGAATTTAATACCCAGGACATGAAGAATATATCTCAGATTTCCCAAAAAATGCAGGGGAAATCGGAGGAGCAGGTGATCAGGGAACTGGCGGAAATGATTCGCACCGGCCAGGGCGGCTTGACCCCGCAAAAGGCAGAGCAGATGTTTCAAATGATAAAACCAATGCTTAACAATGAGCAGAAAAGAAAAATAGAAAAACTGCTGGAGCAACTTCGGGATTAATTCATTCCCCCCTATAACAGATTCCCTTGTATATACATAAGATATACAAGGCGAGATAGAAAGGGGGGATATCCTTGAAAATACTATCGGGGATAATACTATTGCCTTTTCTGTTCAATACGGCCGGCAAAGGCAGAGAAAAAATAGACAGCAGATTGTTGAAAAAGACCAGAACCCTTGGTGAAAGTGAATTTCCGGCAATTATATTCTCCAAAGAAGGCAAGAGAAAACTATGCAGAAAGTTTCTGGAAAGCAAGGGTGTAAAAATAAAGTACGAACTGCCGTTAATCAGTGCCTATGCCGTCAAAATAGATGGCAGCAAACTGGAAGATACAGCAAAGTCAGATATGGTAGAATATATATCCGACGATGTCAAGATGACTTCACTTTTAAACGTAGCCGCCCAGGAGGTTGGAGCAAGTATTGCAAATGATACCGGTTATACAGGAAGGGGTATTGGCATCGCCATCCTGGATACCGGTATTTATCCGCACCAGGATTTTACAAGACCGCGTAATCGGATTAAAGCCTTCCGCGATTTTGTGAATAACAGGCAGAATCCTTACGATGACAACGGGCACGGCACCTTTGTAGCAGGAGTTGCTGCCGGAAACGGATATTTATCCGGCGGAAAATATAGGGGAGTGGCTCCGGAGGCCTCCCTGATCGTTGTCAAAGTCATGGATAAAGATGGGTCTGGCAACTCATCCGATATAATTGCAGGCATGCAATGGGTAGTCGATCATCAGCAGGAATATAATGTCAGGGTAATGTCGCTTTCCTTAGGCGCAAAACCTTCCGATTCCAGGTTTGATCCTCTTGCGGCGGCGGTTGAGGCAGTTTGGAAGAAAGGCATAGCTGTAATTGCAGCAGCGGGCAATTCCGGTCCCAAGCAAAGCACCATTGCCACCCCGGGAATCAGTCCAGTGATTTTGACGGTAGGTGCTGTGGATGACAAGCGAACCCCGGATTACCAGGACGATGTAATTGCTGATTTTTCCAGCCGGGGACCTGCTTATGGCAGACAGGTAAAGCCGGATTTGGTTGCACCGGGTGTCAGTGTAATGGCTGCTAAAACCGATCGGGACTATGTCGGTGGTTTTCGGTCGCAAACCATGAAGGAGCCCTACGTGAAAATGTCCGGTACTTCCGTTGCTACTCCATTTGTTTCCGGTGCTGCAGCCCTGCTTTTAAGTATAAACCCGAAAATGACACCGGATGAACTAAAAAATTCTTTGATGAAAAATGCCTTCACCATGAGCGGCGTAAATAAATTTGCCCAGGGAAGCGGCATTTTGGATATTCGGAATTGTTTAAATCTAAAGTAAGCAAATCGGGAGCAGTCCTCCCGATTTGCTTTTGTTTTCACCAATCATTACCTTCAGAATATATTGGTTATGTAGCATCTGTTAAGGAGGAGGCTATTTGTGGCTTATCAGAAAGAGGGCAAATCCACCAGAAAGGTATTGGTTATCGGTGACATAATGCTGGATAAGTATGTAATTGGCAGGGTCAGACAAATGTGCCCGGAAGCTCCCGTACCGGTCATTGAATGTGCAGAAACCTGGTGTTACCCCGGCGGAGCAGCTAATGTAGCGGCAAACATAAAGAGCATGGGAGGGCAGGTTATCCTGGCCGGTGTGATTGGAAAGGATGAGGAGGGTGAATTCCTTCGGAAAATTTTGAAACGAAAGGGTATTCCTGCTGTGCTGGGGGTGGATGCCGGCAGACCCACTACTGTAAAAAAACGCATTGGAACCAGGGAGCAATTGATTGTTCGGTTGGACAGGGAGCTGGCGGAAGAAATATCCCAGGGAATCTTTCACGACATTCTGAAAGTGGTAGCCGTATTATTGGAAGATGTCAAATTGGTAACCGTCTCTGATTATGGGAAGGGTGTAGTTACTAGGAAACTGATATCTGCAATAAGCGATATTTGTAAATCAAGAAATATTCCGATTTTTGTAGACCCTAAGGGGCCGAATTTTTCCAAATACAGCGATGCAGATATAGTGAAACCGAATTTCCACTCCCTGGAGATTCTGTATGGGAAGGATATCAGAGATATTGACGATATGCAGAAGGCTGTCGACATGGTATTTTCTGCAACAGGCTGCAAGGCATGCATCGTTACCTGGGGATGCTACGGAGCAATTTTATTTCGAAGTGCTGAAGATTGGATACATTATCCCTGCCGGGCAGAATGGAACACAGCCTATATTTCAGGTGCAGGGGATGTATTTCTGGCAGCATTGGCAATGGCCGGCATTCAGGGTATGCCGTTGGAAGCCGCCTGTATAGCAGCCAATGAAGCAGCGTCTGCTGCAGCGGGAAGAATTGGGACCATGGTAGCCGATGCTGCAACCTGGGAAAAATTATCAAGAAATAATAAGACATAAGATATCATTCATACTTTTGAAATATAGATAGGGTGATAATAAGGAGATGAACTATGAGAATAAGAATACAGGGTTACAGTGCAGGAAACATATTACCCTTGAGGAAGCAGTGGAATGGAGAAAGCAATGTAAACAAGAAAATAAGAAGCTGGTATTTGTCAACGGATGCTTTGACTTGATTCACCCGGGGCACTTGAGGTTATTGCAGGAAGCAAAGGCCTTGGGAGACTTTTTGTTGGTTGGCTTGAACAGTGATGATTCCATTCGAAGGCTGAAGGGAAGAGGCAGGCCTGTAATGCCATTGGAAGCCAGGCTTTTCCTGTTTTGCTGCCTGGAAATGGTAGACAGAGTCATAGTTTTTGAGGAAGATACACCCCATCTTTTGTTGAAGGCTTTGCAGCCGGATTATTATGTTAAAGGAACAGGCTGGAATGCGGAACAGCTTACAGAAATCAGACTGGTAGAGGAATATGGAGGACGCAGTGTTTTGATGGAAAGTCTGGCTGCATACTCCACTAGCAAAATTATACGGAAAATCCGGTCAATCCCTGCTGATCTCCTCTAGAGCCCGTATACAGCTTTTTACTTCATCCAAACGATTGAACACCCCGTAGCTGAAACGGACCGTGCCCTGGCGGAAGGTCCCGATAGTATTATGGGCAAGAGGAGCACAGTGCAGACCTCCCCTGACAGCAATGTTATATCGTTCATCAAGCAAATTGGCAACCTCCGAAGAGTCCTTGTTTTCTATATTAACGGAAATGATACCGGTTCGCTTAGAAATATCCGAAGGCCCATAAATCTTGATTTTCTTTATGTGGGAAAGGGCCTCAAGAAAGAGCTTTCCCAGTCTGTTTTCATGGGAAAGAATTTTTGACTGCCCTTCCTTTAATAATTGTCTGACACCTGCTCCTAAGCCTGCAATGCCCGGTGTGTTCATGGTGCCTGATTCATATTTGTCCGGCAGGATATCAGGCTGGAATACGCTTTCTGACTGGCTGCCGGTACCTCCCTCACGAACAGCGCGCAGCTTTATTTCAGGATGAATGTATAGTCCCCCCGTTCCTTGAGGGCCAAGCAGACCTTTATGCCCGGGGAATGCCATCAAATCCACCGGCAGTTCGGAAAGGTCAATGGGCAAAACCCCGGCGGTCTGCGCAGCATCTATCAGATATGGTATGCCATGACTTCTGGCAATTTTTCCGATATCCTCGATTGGGAGGATGGTTCCGGTAACATTGGAGGCATGGGTGGTGACAATCAGACGGGTGTTTGCTTTAATGGCCTTTTTAATGTCATCCGGGTCAAGGCTGCCATCCGGGCCGGCTTGAACAATTGTCAGCTCCAAGCCATGTTTCTCCAGTTCTTTTAAGGGACGGGCAGCAGCATTATGCTCCATTGAGGTGGTAATCACATGATCTCCGGGTAATACACTGCCCTTAATGGCCAGATTTAGGCTGTCGGTACAATTGTAGGTAAAAATAATCCGGAAAGGGTCAGGTACGTGAAAAAGCTGGCACAGCATTTCCCGGGTATAGAGTAGGATTTGGCCTGCCTGTACAGCCATTTTATGTCCGGATCTGCCCGGATTTGCTCCGTAGTTTTCCATGCATCCGGTAACAGCGCGTATTACCTCCGGCGGTTTGGGCCAGGTGGTAGCAGCATTATCCATATAGATCATTTGGAACCTCCTGCTGTAGAAGTAACAATTCATTTAATTTGAAAATATATTGGTAGGTATACGGTAATATACACCTAGGGATTCAAAGGAGTGAGGCAAATGCCTTTACAGGAAAAGTTCGATATTCTCTCTTTCCGATCAAGACAGCATGCTTTTCATTTCAGTAAGATTCTACGTGATCACGGTATTGCTTCGCAGATTATGTCAACGCCCAAGGAAATCCTGTTAGGCTGCGGGCTGTCCCTGCGATTTTCCCCATATATGACAGATAGGGTTATAAGGATATACAAGCAATTCAATAGCCCTATTACAGGTTGTTATCATTTGGAAAGGACCGGTTCTGAAACCAGGATCACTCGCATACCGATTTAACCGGCCTGTCAAATTGTATATTTTCGGTTATTGCGTCATCAGTACCCGTTATGGAACAGACGTCTCAGCAAACCCCGGGCTTTGAGCTGCCTGGTATCCTGCTTAACCTGCTCCATGTCTTTTTTCAAAGCCTGGAGCATTTCCTTGTTTTCCTTTAATAATGTTATGATTTGTCTGCTGTCTTCCAATACTGAGCTGCCAATTCTGGAATGTTCATCCAGTTTGGTGATGAGGGAGTAATTGAATTCTTCCTGTCGCTCAAATTCATTGAGCAGGATATTCTCCAGGGACTGATGAGCACCAGGGACACCGGGCATGGTTCTGCTTTCGAGGGCAGCTCGGACATTGGGGACGGTTCTGTTTTTTTCGGTAGGAGCAGGGGGTTCTATGGCTGAGGTTTCTTTGACGTCAACATGATTGTCAACGGACTCTGCTTTTGGACTGTCGTCAGTCTGATCGATTGATGGCCTGATTATATCTTCGTGCCAATCCGTTGCAGGAGCATTGGGGATATATTCAGGCAAATCCATATAAGACTCCACTAAGGGAAGGGACAGGGTTTCTTCCACATTTCCCAATATCCATTGAAGTTGAAAAAGCCGCTTATCCCTGGGATGGTTGGTGGAATAGTGAATATATTGAAAGCTGGTACCATAGCGGGTTTGAAGTTCCGCAGGTGTACTCCATTTTAATCCCCGATCTTCTGAACTGCTGCAGTACAATGTATCGTTTTGATACCATATGCACCATATCTTTTCTTCCAACCAGATAAGCCGGGGTAAGGTAGCAGTACTGCCCGGATTATTAAGCTGGATTTCCGGACTCCAATCCATTTTGCCCAGGCTGCGAACTGTCCTGTTCTTATATTTCACAACCAAATCGTTTTTGGACAGGGAAGTCCAGGCTAAATGCAATAAATCATCCCGGATTAATATGGATGGCATGTTGCAGTCAATTGAATCATAGGTAACATTCTCCGGTGTGCTCCATATGCCATGATCCAAATGGTATCTGGAATAAAATATTTGATACCTGTTGGTGGTCAGGCCCCGGTATACCAGATGAATATGTTTATCGGACATATCCACATAGAAGGGGCTTAACCGATACCCTGCTGTTACTTTTGTTATTTCTGTAGAATGCCAGGAAGTCTCATCCCAATAATAATGCTGTAAGGACCAGTAACCCGTATTAAAGGCTTTCCCGATGGCAAACAGGATATGAATTCTATTCTTAATGGGGATCACCACTGGATAGCGTATGGTATACCTGGTAGGCTTATAAACGGACAGAACCTGTTTGGACCAGCCGGTATCATTATATAGTAGATATTGAAGTTCACCCTTTTTGGAGAAGCAAATCAGATGCAGGCGATCCTGATTGTCGATGCTGACTGAAAAGTCTTCCTGCGCATTGGAAATCAATTCGTAAGACTGCTTCCATGTGCTGTTCCTATCCAGTTGCTGTACCATGATACCCCGGTTAGGGGAAAAACTGAAATACCATATTTCTCCGCTGCTGAATCTGATTACATGATGTGTGCCGTTGCTAATACCCATAAATCTCACCACCTGGTTTTGTTAACGGCTCAAATTAAAACAAGCCATCTAAATAATATATATATAGATGGAAATCAATATATTACAAAAAATCAGTATATTAGGATAAACCTTAACAATGAATCGGGGGATATATGTATCCTGGTAAGGAGGTATCCAGGGGCAATTAAAATTTGACGGTATTTTGCACCATTTAGGTATTGGTTCATATTATGGAATTGTAAATGAATATATGTGATCAATCCATATTGTTGAGGATAAAAGGGGGTAAAATAGATGGAATTTGAAAGGGATTTGTTTGAAAAGCATCATTGCGCACCAGAACCGTATGAGCTTCGTCCCGAGTGCATCTTGACGGATAAAGTTTTTGACGCCTGTTTTCAGAGAGAATGCGAGCCTTCTAAGGTAGTAGACCTTCCCTGCAAAAGCATAATGGGCGATGTGAATGTTGTTTATGGAGCAGGTTTTATTGTAGACGGCACTCTGGATATCAGCCCGCTGCGGGAAAATTTTGCACGTGTTCGTTTTGTTTTCCGCGTGCCTTTTACGGTAACTGTTTATGATAAGGAAAAAAAGGAACCGGTTACTATAAGTGATTATGTTGAATTCCCCAAAGATATTGAGGTATTCCTGCCACAGGCACCATCCGAGTTTTCCTTCCGCATTGTAATTGAGACCCGGAGCGAAACACTAAATAAACAAATTGTTGGTGACCAGGTAATCCTGGCTATCGGCGTCTTTGTTGTTGTAAAGGTTGTCGGATTTGTACAATTACTGGTTCAATCCTTTGGGTACTGCCCGCCGCCCCGTGAGTGTACTGAATTCTCACCGGAGGATGCCTGCGACATATTTCAAAGAAGACCTTTGCCCGATTTCTTCCCGCTGCAGATGCAGGATTTGGAGGTACCGTAATAAAAAAGAAAAGCCGGTAAAACCGGCTTTTCTTTTGAAGTTCTTTACCTTCCGATAAACATCTGGGTGTAGTATCTTCCGTCAACGATACCTATCCCGATATGTGTAAAGTTGGGGTTTAAGATATTCTTTCTGTGTCCGTCAGAATTCATCAGGCCTGCATGTGCACTTTCTACGCTGCTGTGCTTTGCTATGTTTTCACCTGCTGTACGGTAGCTGATTCCAAAGCTCTTCATCATATCAAATGGACTGCCGTAGGTAGGTGAAGTGTGGGAGAAGTAGTTATTGTCCCTCATATCCTGTGACTTGATCCGTGCAACACGGCTCAGTTCCGGATCCACCTTCAAAGGAGCAACGCCTGCCTTGGCACGTTCCTGATTTACCAGGTCAACCATCTTCTGCTCGGAAGCACTCAACTGATATCCGGAAGCTTGTCCTGAACCTTCTGTGGGAGCAGGAGTGGGCTTGGGAGTCGGAGCCGGGGTAGGAGCAGGTGTAGGTTTTGGAGTCGGAGCCGGAGTAGGAGCAGGTGTGGGCTTTGGAGTAGGCGCCGGCGTTGGTGCAGGAGCAGGCTGTGACTGGTTGTCGTCACATTTTACAAACTTGTTAAACCAATTGTATATAATTTTAATTCCACGGTTTTGGGTTTGCTGCCAGGCATTGTTGCCATAGTAAACCTTAACACCATTGTATTCCACATATTTACTTGCTGCCATTGCGCCTTGCAAGGGCATGAATGCGATAGCCATAACAGCTGCTAAAATAGCAATTGTTCTTAGTTTCTTCATTATGATAGTACCTCACTTTCTAAAGTTTGTAAAACTGCGCGTAACAATTTTGTAATAAAATCGTAACATGCGGAATAGATTATGTCAACTACCCAGGGGAATGTAATTTATGCCAGAAATGGAGGAGAAATAGTGAAGGTATTGTTTCAGATCAGGCCGGGTTACAGGGACAGCCCGTCCGGTGACAGTGTCCAAATGTTAATGACAAAAACATACCTGGAAAAACTGGGTGTAGATGTGTGTATCAGTTCCCGACAGGACATAAGCCTGAATGAGTTTGATCTGATACATATTTTTAACACTACCCGTCTTCCCGAGGCATATGGATTCTATAAGAATGCGATGAATCAAAAAAAGAAAATCGTTATTTCACCGATTTTTATTGACATGCACCGGTATTATCAAAACAAACCTGCCAGGCTGGCGGCATGGAGGGCGGAGAATCTTTTTCGGAGGGAAATGCTTCAAGGCAGTCATATGCTGCTGCCCAATTCAAAGAAGGAATGGGAATGGATTCAAAATATCCTCATGGTTGATACAAGGGAGAAAATCATATATCACGGGGTGGATCCGGTATTCTTTGATGCGGACAAGGACCGGTTTGTAAGCAAGTTTGGGATTGAGAACTTCATACTTTGTGTGGGCAGATTGTCTCCCATTAAGAATCAACTTTCACTGATTCGAGCCGTTAAGGATTTGAATATACCTATTGTTCTGATCGGACCTGTAAACGACAGGAGATATGCCATAGAATGCGCAGAGGCAGCAGACGGTTGTGTAAAGTATATTCCTCCCATGAACCAAAGGGAACTGGCATCGGCATACTGCGCAGCAAGGGTTCATGCCCAGCCCAGCTGGTTTGAAACAGTGGGATTGACAAGCCTGGAGGCTGCTGCATCGGGTACGCCAGTGGTGATAACTTCTCTCGGTGGAACCCGGGAATATTTTGAAGACAGGGCAGTATATGTGGAGCCGGACAGTCTGGATTCCATAAGAGAGGGCATATTGGCTGCAATGAGGCAGCAAACAAATATTGTTGAAAAAAACGTGGAAGGAAAAAATGAACAGTCAACCGAGGATGAGAGGAGGAGTGCAGAATCCGAAAAGGAAGGCAAGGATTTTGAGTTGAAAACATATATAAGAGAACGCTTTACATGGGAGAAAACAGCCCGGGATACATTGGAAGCTTATGAGCAGGTACTTGCAGACGACTGTCAACCGAAAACAAAGGAAAGCTTCTATTCCCAAACTTATATACTACCTGAGCCTGATAAGCGGTAAACCCGGCTTTGCACCTGCAGGCCGGGTTCTGCAACTGTCTTTTTACTGTAATGAGTTAGCGTAAAATTACTATCAGGATTGAGAGTAATAAATGGTTTCTAGACTTAAATCAAAGCGTATAGTATAATAATCAAATAAACGTAAGAACAGGCTTTCCCTGACAATATTTCTTATGGGCTGTGGAACGAAAGACCGGTGACAGGAGTAAATGATGGATAAAACACAATACCATCGAAATGATATAGATTATCGCAGTGATAAACATGCAAAGATAAAAGAAATACTAAGGCTGTTGGAAGAGCATTATTCAGATGCAACTACTGAGCTTAACTACAAAAATCCCTTTGAACTGCTGATAGCAACTATCCTGGCAGCCCAATGTACCGACAGGCAGGTTAACAAGGTTACCCCGGGTTTGTTTGGTAAATATCCCGGTCCGGCTGAGATGGCCGCCCTGACACCCGAAGAGCTGGGAAAGGAAATCCATAGCTGTGGGTTTTACAAAACCAAGAGCAGGAACATTATTGAAACCTGTAAATTATTGCTGGCCAAGCATGGCGGTCAGGTTCCCGGTGATATGGAATCTCTAATAAGCCTGCCCGGTGTAGGCAGAAAAACCGCCAATGTTGTACTGAGCAACGCTTTCGGTAAGGATGCCATAGCGGTTGATACTCATGTTTTCAGGGTTTCCAACCGCCTTGGTCTGGCTGCTGCTGCGGATGTACTGAAAACCGAGCAACAATTGATGGAGAATATCCCCAGGGAAAAATGGTCGGAAGCGCACCATTGGCTGATCTACCACGGGCGCAGGATATGCAAGGCCAGAAAACCCGATTGTGAAAACTGCTTCCTTCAGCATTTATGCAGGTACCGAAATGAGGGACAGGCTTCCAGGCGGCCTGAATCTGAGCAATAGAAGGGAGAAACCATTATTGAAAATATACGGACTGGTTGGCACCAGCGGCACGGGGAAGAGCTATCGGGCCGGTGGAATTGCCAGTAATAAGGGAATCTCCTATATAATAGATGACGGCCTTTTAATTAAGGGAACCAGAATTCTGGCAGGCACTTCAGCAAAGAAGGAGAAAACAAGACTGGCTGCCATTCGCAGGGCATTATTCATGGACCCCGGCCATGCTGCGCAAGTAATGGAGGCCCTTCAATCTGAGAATCCCTCATCGATATTGATTTTGGGCACATCCATTCCCATGATCGAAAAAATAGTACAGAGGCTTCAACTGCCATCGGTGGAAGAAATCATTCGGATTGAAGACATAGCAAGTCACAGGGAAATCAGCCTGGCTCTGAGGCAGCGCAGGGAACAGGGGAAGCATATTATTCCTGTACCTACCTTTGAAGTCAGAAAGGATTTTTCCGGTTTCTTTATCGACCCTCTGCGGATTTTCCGGGTGAGGGGCAAGGGCAGGCAGATTGTTACCCTGGAAAAGACAGTGGTGCGCCCGACTTACAGCTATTTCGGCCGGTTTTACATTGCCGATTCTGCTATTGAGTCGATAGCTGTTTATTGTGCCCAGGATATACCTGGTGTGCATAAGGTTCAAAAATGCGAGATAAACAGCCAGGAAGACGGAATTTCAATAGACCTGGATATTACGGTTGTATATGGATATCAGATTCACATTGTGTTGGAACAAATACAGAAACGGGTGGCAGATGATGTTGGATATGCTACCGGCTTGAACATACTTACAGTTAACGCAGCTGCCAAAAGGGTGGTTTTACCCAAGAATACACAATAGACAGCACCGGTTTTAACATTTCAATTTCATTCTGGAACGGGGGCGAAGCAAATGTATAAAATTTTGGAAAAGGTAACCTTGGCACCGGCAATGAAGTTCATGAGGATAGATGCACCGTTAGTGGCCAGGAAGGCCATGCCCGGTCAGTTTATCATTTTGCGGGTTATGGAAGGCGGAGAGCGGATTCCTCTGACTATAGCCGACTTCAATCGTAAAGAGGGATGGGTTTCCATTCTGTTTCAGGAAGTAGGAGAAACCACCCGCGATCTGGGCAGGCTGGAGGAAGGAGATTTCATCCGTGACTTTGTCGGCCCCTTAGGAAGGCCGTCGGATTTGGACAGGCTGGATAAGGTCCTTTGTATCGGCGGCGGCGTAGGAACTGCACCACTGTATCCGCAAATAAAATATCTGCATGAAAATGGCAAGCAGG
>DUOI01000038.1 GCA_012838915.1 Clostridiales bacterium | reverse complement strand
TCAATGATAAAAAAGCAGACCCTGAAAGAATGGAATTAGTTGAGGGTGAAAACGTAATTATCGTACATGTTTTATCGGCTGACGGCCTCTACGCCAGAAAATATACCATCAAAGTCTTAAGGGAGCCATCACCTGCATCTCCTGCACCTCAGCCTGAGCAAACACCTGAGACAACCTCAGAACCGCCGGATACAGATAGTAATAATTAAACGAAGTGACCTATTGATTCCAGCAAATCTTTGGTTTCAGTCGAATAATCATTCGTTCCGGAGTCCTGATTCGCTTTTATATCAAATACATACATCTCTCTGTCATGAAGGACATAAAATTTGCATATACCGCTTTTTTTCGACTGATAATGATAAAGGATCGGTTTTCCAAGCTCATCTGATATCCGCACAATGGTACTCAGATCTGAAAAAAATATGAGCTGTCTTTCCTTTTCTTCGTAATCAGTATTGACGGGAGATATTTGAGCACCTATAACACCATATATCTCAAAATGGCGCTTTACAGGTACGATCATCCAATATCTGCCACATAGCTCCAGATAGGGCCTCCTGAAGGGATTATTATAATCGAGTTAAAGATCGTCTCGATAAGCAGGATATGAGCTATTAATCGTGTTTTATCCCAAAGATGATCATACAGGTATGTGACTATGATTGCCGATACACCTATACAGGCTACAATGAACAACCTCCTCAGCAGATTGCGGGGTGTACCGCCAAGCATGAAGAATAACGAAGTCACCACAAAGGAGATATATCTGAAAAAAATCAATATTCGTTTAAGTTCGGACCTTTTAGATTCGATGCCTGATATCCTGAATATATGATTAATCAAGGCTACCTCCATGAAATAAGCAGTAGTTATTTATATAAAAAGATTAAACCCTGTTTGCGCAAGGTAATTATATCTTCAGCATGAGGATTAAGACAAGCCGGAAATCCCCGAACTTGCTTAAACTATTTAATATTAGTATTTCACGGGGGATCGCGGCTATTCCAGTATTTCCCGTGTATTGCTCAGGACATTTTTCGATTGACATGTTTTACCCTCAAAGGACAAAATGGAAGATAACAACATATATCAAGATTCGTACTTCCGCTTGAGTTAATATAAGTCTGGAAGGCAGGTGCTTTTGTGTTTTCATGGTATGACGAGATACAAAAAATAAAATCATGGATAGACAGTAACATGGAAGAAGATATCTCGCTGTCGCGGCTTTCTGATTACAGCGGCTATTCACCGTTCTATCTGTCCAGGAAGTTCCACGAGCTCGAAGGAATATCATTAAAAGAATATTTATTGATTTCAAAGATCCAGCATGCTGCCAGACAACTTATTGAGACTGACTACAGAATAATCGATATAGCCATGAGACATGGCTATTCATCTCAGGAAGCGTTTACAAGAGCATTCATGAAAGTATACGGTATAACTCCCTGGTCATACCGGAAACTGCAAAAGCCTTCTCCGAATTCCGTAAGAAGCCGGCTGCTGCACTCTGTCGGCTTCACAAAACCAATTGGAGGTAAGGATATGAAGATCTATGTGAAACAGATGTATGACTGGAACTATTATGCCTTCTTTGCTGAAGATGTTGACGAAAAATACTGGGACTACTTTAAAGAGAATCTGTGGTGGCAGATAGGCAATAGTTTTATAAAATCATTCGACAACGTAAGAGACTTTGAGTACTGTGCCGAGAACTTCACGAAATACGGCGAGACAGCTATAAAGCAAAAGCTAAGATTGATCCCGGCTCCCTGGGAGAAAGCACTGGATTTATTTATTTCGGAAATCCAAAAAGTTGGCGTAGACTGGTATATTCACGGCAGCACAGCCATGAAGCTCTGGGGGATCGATGTGGAGCCCAAAGATGTCAATATCATTATCCCGAACTACTCTGATTTTGATAAAGTCAGAGATCATTTCTGCAGATTTGCAATAAGACCCATAGAACGCTGCGAGGACTGGGTAATGAGCGGGCTTGGAGAGGTATTTATGGAAGCTGTAATTAGTATCGCATTCCACAATAAAGAGCTCGAACCTTATGATATGAATAAACTCGGAAAAATCAGTTTCAAAGGAACAGATGTATATGTCTCAAGCCTGGAAATGCTGAAACAGGACAACCTGAATTTCAATCGCCCTGATCGGGTCAAAGCAATTGAAGAAAAAATGAATCAAAGATAAGCGTTATGACAGACCACTCATCTGTGAGCCAAATCCTTAAGCGAACATATAAAGGTGTTCGCTTTTTTAATGTGACATTTTTGTTATCTTCAAGTCACCGAGTCGTCACCTTTCCCAGTTACAATATGAATAGAATAGGATATTTGTGTACAGGCCCGGCTGTATAATTGGAAGGAACAGCGGGCATGGAATAGAAAGGCTGGAAAGCAATAATGAAAAAGTGGATCGTTAGGATCATAACAGCTATATTTGCTGTCTGCATTCTTACAGGAATGTTTTATACCGGTAAAGGGTATGTGATGTTTAAGGATGCTCTTAAGGAATGCAGTCTGACGGATAAGGTACAAAGTATAAGGTCCCGGGAAAACTACACGCCCCTTGAACAATTGCCAAAGATGTATATAGACGCGGTAGTGGCCGTTGAAGATCACCGCTTTTACGATCATGGACCAATAGACATAATTTCCATCGGAAGGGCCGTATGGGTGAATTTGACCTCTTTGAGCCTGGCTGAAGGAGGAAGCTCCATCACTCAGCAATTGGTAAAGAACATCTATTTCACTCAGGAAAAAAAGCTGGAGCGTAAAATTGCCGAAACCTTCATGGCCTTTGTTTTGGAAAAGCAATATTCGAAAGATGATATTCTTGAGTTGTACGTCAATACCATCTATTTTGGGAGCGGATATTACGGGGTCTATGATGCCAGCCAGGGTTATTTCGGCAAAATCCCGTCTGGAATGAATGATTACGAGTGCACTTTGCTTGCAGGGATCCCCAATGCGCCATCTGTTTACTCTCCTGATGTAAATCCTGAGCTCGCTGCGCAAAGGCACCAGCAGGTTCTTGACAGAATGGTCGGCTGCCATTTAATAACTGAAGAAGAAGCTCAGGCTATTATGGCTATGGCGAATATTGACAAAGCCCCGGAAGGAGATAAATAAAAAACGATTGCCATCGCAATCTTTATGTGCTAAAATCAAAAATAAATTTTCAATAGCGGCTTAACAACGGCGTTAATATAGGAAAATCCTGTATTAACGCTTTTTTTATTCAGGAGGGATGCAGGTATGAGTAACAAAATGGTTTCGGTGACTGTTGCGTTGGGCTGTATTTTGGGCTCTGTAATATTCTTGCTGCCCTTTCCGACAAAACTTATAAATATAATCATTTACCTGTCAGTTGTTTTTCCGGCAGGTGTCTTTATGGTCAGAAGCGGTTCCGGGGCCAATTCTCAAAAGGATAAAGCAATGGCTGACCTGAGAAGTGAACTTGCGAAGCTTAAGCTGGAGCTGAATGTTACCTCCAGTCAAATATGGGCTGTATCAGAACAGTTGCATATAAATCTCGATGAGAATAACGGGTTTGCGCAGCAGGTATATGCTCAAACTGAAGAAATGGCTCATCTGAATGCCAGGGTCAATGAAAAGATCAATGAAACGGTAATGAAAGTAAAGGAAATGATCCGGCTCCTGGAGGAATCAAGAAGCACCACTCTGGAGCTCGAAGCCCTGGGTAAAAGCTCGGAAACGGTCCTGGATACAAGCAAGTCGGAAATACTCGAGGTTGCGGACATCATTGGTGAAATAGAATCAACCTTCAGGGAAACTACTGATTATATGGATAAATTGTCAAACGCATCAGGAGATATAGTGAAGATTCTGGAGACAGTAAGTCATATCGCCAGGCAGACCCGGCTTTTGTCCCTGAATGCTAAAATCGAATCGGCCAGAGCAGGGGAAAATGGCAGAGGCTTTGCCGTTGTGGCAGAAGATGTGCAGAAGCTTGCGATGGAAAGTGAAAAATCAGTGGATGAGATCAAGCACCTTATATCAGTTATCAACGAAGAGATCACAGGTGTTCACAGGGCTGTCGGTGAAATTGGTATAAAGATCGATAATGGCGTAAAGAGTGCTGTCAATATTGAAAACAAGCTCGGCATGATTCACCGATCGTTTCATGGCTTACTGGATATGGCGAAAAAAATCATCATGTTATCTGAAACCGAGGCCAGAAGCGCTGGCAATGTAGTGGATAAAATATGCGAGGTGGAAAATCTGATAGGTGTTGCTGAAGAAAGCGTTGAAAGCGTGAAAAGATCAGTATATAAACAGATGCAGGGCATAATGGAGGTAGCCGAGCTGGGCAGCCGTCTGAATGATGCCTCTAAGGGACTGATGGAACTGCAGGATAACACGGGGCTGGAGGACCTGATTTCTGAAAGCTCCAGATACTCCGGGAGAATAAATGACGCATTTATTATGATAAGGGAACTTGCCGCTCTTCCTGAGATCAAAAAGATGGACAAGGAAAGCCACAGGGAAGAACTTTCCCGGTTTATTAAGAAAAATGATTTCATAGAAGCCATATGGAGCAATGATACAAAGGGCAGGTTCATATGCTCCATTCCTGAAGCGGGCATAGCAAATGCAAAAATCAGGGACTGGTTCCGGGAAAGCATTCAGGGGAAGGAATTCTGCTCAAAGGTTTATATATCGGCCATCACGAAAAGGCCTTGCCTTACACTGTCGGTACCTATAACTGACGAGTCCGGGTCCGTCACAGGAGTGCTAGGGGCGGACCTGAAGCTGTGATGATGTTTTATCTCTCATATATTCTCCGCGATTTAACCCATCACTACCCTGTCCGCTTTGCGCATTATGAACCATATGGTATGGAATCTCATTACGCCTGAAGTTATACCTTTAGAAAACATTATAGTATATTTTCTGGTTAATTGAACTGGTGACAATGATGAGAAAGAACTATCATTAAAAAAGTCGAGAGTATTGGAAATTGTTGTGATACAATCAAAATACTTCATGAAGTATTTTGAATAAATGGGTGATGCGATGGATTACTTTATTGTCATATGGTCAGTTGTTGTGTTCGTGGAAAATCGGCTCCAGTCCGGCTTTCAATATTCAGAGCTTGAAAAAGCGACCGGATTTTCACTTTCCCACATTCGTTCTATATTTGCCAGATATACAGGCAAATCTCTTGCACGATACGTATTGAGCCGAAAAATTGCACATGCAGCTTTTGATATCATCCATAGTGAAGAAAGCATTATGAACATTTCTGTAAAATATGGCTTTAGTAATCCCGATACATTTACTCGCGCATTTAAACGTATCACAGGACTAACACCACAGGATTTCCGAAAGCGCAGGTGTATGGTCGGCCGCATAAAGCTTTGCGCAGGTGTCTATGGTGTTTCAGAAAGGATGGTTGAGGTGAATAATGATAAAGCAACTGTAAAAGGAAGCACGATATTATATGGTGTTCCTAAGGTTGGATATGGTGTATATGGCTGTACCCCTTTTCCGATTTGTCTGAAAGCAGCGGCGAATTATCTCGGTGAAGATATCGATTATGATTATGCTATGGTTTCCAGCGGTGCTGCGTTTCGTCTTGTATGGGATGAAACCTGCTGGAACGGCGGCAATGTTGATGTAATATTTACGTTTGACGACCCGATTATGGTATATAAGAACGGGATCGAAGGTATCGGGCGTGCTTTCAAAATGTTATGCAGAGGAAACTGGCAGGAGTGCAGTGATCTGGCCGATTCCTCATCAATCCTGTCAAATGCGACAAAAGAAGACTTTATCAAGTTTATCAGGGAACAGATAGATAAAGGTTATCCTTGTATCGGTCTTGGTTTTATAGGCCCGCCCGAAGCCTGCCTGATTACCGGTTACCGCAATGACGGGAAGACACTTCTTGGCTGGAATTTCTTTCAGGACAATCCTGAATTCGCTTCCAGCATAAGGTTTGATGACTCAGGATATTTTATAACCGACTCATGGTGGGAGAATCAGAATACCATTGCTGTCATGTCGATGGGACAAAAGATCCCTACTCAAATGCCCTTGAAGAAACTGATACAAAATGCTGTTACTGTAATTTCCGGACGCAAAGATGGCAATTATGCCAAGGGAATTATGGCATATGATGCATGGAAAAGAGCAATTACAGATGAAAGCCAATTCCCCAGAGAGCCTGTCATTCCTATTCTCGTTGAAAGGCTGATGTGCCAGGGCGATGCAATGGACTGCCTTGCCGACGGAAGGGATAATGCCGCGAAGTTTTTTAAGAAATTGGCCGAACAAAATCCTGCGCAGCCATTGTTCAGGGAAATTGCGGGCAAATTTGAGACAGTTAAGCAAAACGCTTATAGTATGTATAACATACTGGGTGGCTGGCAGAGGGATGAAAAACAATTGAGGTTGTTTTCGGAAACAGAAAACCGGCGAAAAATAGCTGAATTGATCGATAAGTGCAAAGCTGCTGATTCCGAAGCCCTGCATTTGCTCAAGGATCTGGAGCAAACACTTTGATATTTAAAATTGTACCCGGCTTAAAAACCGGGTTTTTTTATTATTTATCATTTCTCACCTTTTCCGGCTTCCGCCAAAATTTCACCTGCCTCGAGCATCGAAAACCTCATGGCATTATACTTATTAATATAAAAATATAAATTAAAAAAATGTTTCTGAGATTGTATATAATGATTTTGTATATTAAGATCAGGGGGAATCTAAAATGGAGGAAATAATAATAAAATGGTATGGTCCGTATAAAATTAACAACATCATCAAATATGATATATCGAATGAGTTCGGTATTTATGCGATATATAGAAAATTTGGCGATAATATGACACTTCTGTATATAGGAAAAACGGAAAGACCTTTTATCCATAGGATTAATGAGCACGCTAAGCAATGGTTGCATTATTATCGAGGTCAGTTGTTTATTAGATTTGGAGTATTGTCCTTCGGAGATAGGAAAAAGTTCTCCTCAAATAAGTTGGCTGATGCAGAGTCATTATTGATCACATATTGTAAACCACCTGAGAATATAAGCAATTACAGGTTCTATATGGGAAGAGATAAAGTAAAAATAATTAATATAGGCAGATTTGGGCTTATACCAAAGATTTTATCGACCGAGATGCTGGAATTGGCTTGAATGGATGATTAATTATTAAAAGGGATTCACCTTAATGGCGAATCCCCTCGGGAATGGCGGAGAGAGAGGGATTCGAACCCTCGGTACGCTTTTAACGTACACACGATTTCCAGAAACGTAATAGGTAGATATTTGCTTATATATCTTTATAACTTTTTACTATTTATTCGATAAAACCCGCATAAAAAGCGGATCTTTTTATATCATCTTATTTTTCAATACTTCTTTTTAGCAGGTCGCTTTGTAAGCTATGTCACCATTTTGTCACCCGTGGCACCACGGATTAAATCGAGAAGGATATTATAATTGATCAAATGAAAATGTTCACTAATACACTACGGATAGAATTTCGACACTATTTACTCATTTACATGAGAAAGGTACAAAATTAATATAGCAAAATAAAGTTTTGATGAAAAAGTTTTGATGTGGGCTTATACATATGTTACTCTTATATGATGGCAGGAGGAGAATTCCACAAAAAATTACTGAATGTTTTATTTCTTATGCTGTTGCTGTATAATAGAATAGTAACTTTTTACAGTTTACTTTTAGGGGGCATTACAGTAAGTGAGTACAAGAGAAGAATTTGAAAAACGCCTACACATAGCGTATTTAGATGAGGTTACGGTTTACTCGTTCAAAGACTCCATATTCCACGCAGTTGTAAGCATGAATATGAAAAAGGATACGTATATTAATAACCTCGAAAAAGACTGGGCAGAATTAAGACGGAATTATGATATACCTGATGGTGTATGTTTGCATTTTACAGATATAAAAGCCTTGCTTAATCCTCAATATTTTCTAAGACAGCCTAAAGAGCGCAATGCTGACATGGAGAGAATCTTCTGCGATACAAGCAATAAGCTTATCCCAGATAAATTATTCGATTTTTACTGCGATGTATTGGATATTATTCATAAGAATACCTTCACTGTTCAAGTTACCGGCAAGCGATATCAGAAAACGGCATTATTTACGAATAAAAAAATGAAAAACTACAACAATGGTTTTTGGTATCCCCTTTTTAGAGAACATCTTGATTCAATGGCTTATTATTTTATTAAGTCTGCATATGTAGAATATGAAGCAGAAGTAATGGTTAATAAAAATGCAAAATATCATAATTATACAGTGAAGCTAAGGTATGACGGAGACATTGAGCTAACAGTAAGGAATGATTTTCGAAATGCGTTT
>DUOI01000003.1 GCA_012838915.1 Clostridiales bacterium | reverse complement strand
GTGCTGAGTTTTTAAAATTAAAACGCAAGACAAATAAAAAAATTTAAATCAAAAAATATTATTTGGCAAATATGGGCAATATACATAGGCTTAATTTGATAATTATGCATAATAATCAAACCGGCAAAATGCCCCTATTCGAATAAGTTTGCAAGACAATTATAAATATTAACATCATTGTTACATAAGTGTCAACACAGCCGAAAAAAATTATAACGTTATACTTGACAAGCAATAAGTTATGATTTATCATAGCATCGTTACTTTACAGTTAACATAAAAACAAGTTCTGCTTAATATGGTTATTTGCCCAATATTTGCAGCATCAGGAGGAACTTGGTTTGAACAAACAAAACGAGATAAGAGATACGATATTGAAGGCTCCAATAGATGAGCTGACAGATATGGCTTTGGAAACATACAATTGTCATGAGAACCGGACAAGAATTGCTGCTCCTGACAAGTTCCGGTTTATAACGGGTATAGGCCGTGCAGTTTTTGCAAGGGCCTTTGGATTCAAACCTCAGGATTATTACAATAATCCTGAGGTTTGCCTCCGGGCTCAGCTGCAATGGAAGCTGTATATATACCATATTATTCAGGACAGCAATTATTTTGATCTGGATGTGGGGATTGATTATGCTACTGCCTATGAGCCAAGCTTTTTTGGCTTGGAATCTCTTGAAGGCGAATGCATGGAGCCGACATATGGGCAGCCTATCCTTAAGAATCTGGATGAAATCGATGATTTTGAAAAGCCTGATTTCTATAGTTCCGGGCTGATGCCGCGCGTTCATGAAATGTACAGTGGCATCAAGGAGCTGGCAAAGGATAAGCTTAATGTCTTTTTTCCCGGCTGGGCCCGCGGACCCTGGAGTATAGCAACCATCATCCGGGGATTCCAGGAATTGTTTTTTGATTATGTAGATAATCCGGATGGATTAAACAAACTTATGCAATTCATTGTAGATTCACGAATTCATTGGGAGGATCAGCGGTGCAGGTTTTTGGGAATCAGCCCCAAGGATCATAATTACCGCTGGAAATATGTTGCTTACCGCCATAACCACAACAGTGACATGTTTGAGGACGAGGTGGACGGCAATATTCTCTCACCTGCAATGATACGGGAACTGATTATTCCGTATACAAAACAGCTCTCAGATTACTATGGTGGAATCGATTATTACCATAGTTGTGGTAACCTTACAGGTTTTCTTGAGGATAAAGCATATCCCGGCCTTAATATATGTACCATGCAGCATATCAGTTCCTGGACTGATTATAAAAAAGCCGCTTCTGTGGTACCTAGGGACATCGTATTACAGGTTTCCCTCAGTGCCACAGAGGATGTTTTTGGTACCGATGAACATTTGAAATCGCGTATTGAGTATTTTCTCAGTAATTCAAATGGTCATAAAGTGGATATATGTGCCGATGCTTTATACAATGGCTCCTGGGATACCTTGGAGCGGGTCAGACAGGTAAGTGAAATATTCCGTGAAGTTGCAAATAAATATAATTTGGCTTGAAAAAGCTGTAAACAAAATAAACATACATTATTCTTCGCTCTATTTGAAAAAATAGATATAAACCAACATTCTTAAGGGAGGACGGAAAGGTGAAGAAAAGACTATCCTTATTCGCATTGCTGCTTGCTGTGGTTATGGTATTTGCTGCATGCGGATCAACCGACACAAAAGAACCACAAACTAC
>DUOI01000037.1 GCA_012838915.1 Clostridiales bacterium | reverse complement strand
GTAACCGACGTAGATCCCAGACTGTAATTTAAACTACTAAAGTTCTAAATTAAAACCCGACGGCTGAGCCGTCGGGTTTTAATTATACCTGCAAAGACGGAACCCTTCATTATCCATGTCTTTTTGGTTAAAGAATCAGAATTGTATTTCCATCCGGATCTTTGACATAGAGTTCTCTCCCACCCCAGCTAAAGGTATTTATTTACCGTATGATGGAATGACTGTAAATATAAAACTCTTCCTGACTTGGCTGGTATTTTCTCTCCCACTGTTGAAACCTTTCGTCAAAACGCTTAACTTCCTGTTCGTCTATATCAAATACAGAACTTTGATAATAAATCCATTTCATTCCGCCCAAGACATTGGGTTCAAGTTCTTTTACCAGCATTGCCGTTGGATATGTCCCATTCTCAAGACATACATTGTACTTTTTACAGCTCTTAAAACCAAGGCTCACATAATTACCCGGGTGTCCAAAAATAACGATAATATTATAACCAAGTATGACTGCGTGTTCAAAGGAATACTCTATCAGTTTTTTTCCATACCCTTTTCTCTGATATTCCGGCAAAATGCAAACCGGCCCGAACGTAAGGATGTCTTTTCCCTCTCCGGATTCATCAACCAACTTTGCTTTTGTATACATGATATTTCCAATGATTTGATCATCAACTTCAATTACAAAATCTAACTTCTGCTATCATTTTCATTTCATCGACGGAATTGCCCATTGCTATACCTAATCCGACGTTTAGCAGCATTTCTTTATCGTTGATATCATCACCAAAAGCTATTATCTCCTCTTCAAAAATACCAAACTCATTTACAATCACCAGGATTGCATTATATTTTGTTGCCTCTTTGTGCATCATCATAGCAAGATTATCCCTGCTTAAGTGCAGATACAACTCTTTGGGAAGAATTGAAATGATTATATCAATCTGCTCCGGATTTTCTATTACTGCATAAAGTTTATCAGCACTACCTGAGACATTTGAATAATCAGTAACAATGAAATCATCAATGTAATTCCACTGCTTTTTAAGGAAGGTATTCTGAAGTGCCATTGCCACACATTCCCGTATCCGCTATCGCACCATTATCAAGATTTATAGAAATATCCCTGTCTACTTCTTAATATGTTTTTCCTGATATATATTCTGAAAAGACCAGGAACCTTTGACCATATAGATTCCAATCTCTTGTATTGGCCTCATTTTTCAGATAATAGTTTCTGTTGTCGAGCTCCAAAAAAAGTTTTCCGTCTATTCTTTTTATACTTAATTTTCCCAATCCATGCCTGGGTAATAGGTTTAATCTGTGTCACAGTTTTACTTATACCCGCCATAAATTGCATAATTGTAATGCTTCCATATCACGTCAACATGTTTAAATCCAATCTCTTCCAGCCATTTAATATACTTCATCTTTTATCTTTATCTTCAGCTAAATGATGCAAGGCTAAGGAGGATATGATCACATCATACTCCTGATCAAAATCAAAGCTGTGAAAGTCTCCTATATGATAAGCAACTTTTTTGTCCTCTCCAAGTTTTACCTGGCCATTTTTATCATATTCTCTGCCATATCCAAACAGGAAATTTGCGAGTTGGGAAAAGTCTCCATTATTCTCCGTGCGGTCGTACCAGTTCCGCACCTTAAATCAATAACCTTGATTGAACCCTCATTCTATCCATAATTTTTCTCCTGTAAAACCAATTTGTACAGATTATCAAAATGATGCCCAAACATTGCTATTGTTTCGGCGATTGCTTTTCGCTTATCCTTATTCTGCAGTGTCTCATAAGTAATATTGAATTCACCACCTTGTTCTTTGAGTTTAACATATGTTTTTTCCATATCAGCATATATCTCGTCAAAGTCAGGTTTGATATAGGCAAGCTCTGGAGTTAAGTCAAAGGTTCTGTCAATAAATTGCTTACTGAAAAGATTGGTGGCAAGATTGCAGACATAAATTGTGTATACCCGCCAGCAATCAAATTCACTTTCGGCAATGTCGTAAAAATCACTGACAACAGCATTTGCCCAATCAATAAATGCCTGAATTCCAAAGGAAACCCCATTTAATGGGGGTAATGTTAATAGATTTGGTATGTTGAAGAAGGTGTTTTTATAAACATCTGCCAAGCTTGGCGCTGCTGTTTTATCACCAACAAAAACAAGTCTATACGAATATTCATCTTCCAGATTTATTGGCATGAGGTTTGTAGCTTCTTCAGGCAAACGGAAAAATGTTCTCCCGTTATCTGTATACCCCACAATACATGAAACCTCATCTGTCATTTGAGCCTTATTATCCCAGCAGTTGTTAAAACCTTTTCCGATAACAGGAAGACCTTTGTCGATATAAGCCATTATCATCTGTTTGTATTTTTCCGGTTCAGCTTTCAGTTCGTCCGGTGAAACAAAAGCAAATGAATAACCAATACTGTCAAAAACTCTTTTAATTAAGTCATAGTCAAAGCGAGACTGCGAGAGACTAGGATGCCAACGGTCTTTGTTTTGTCCAAAAACCTGTGCCACACAATCGCCTGATATAAATGAAAAAAAGTAATAATCATATTCTTCTTTTTCACCAAGGCATTCTATTAAATATTTCATATAACCATTAAAGACATAATTCTGACCTCGTTCTGGATATTGGAGCTGATGAATGTTTTCCAACACTTTTTGATTTTTCATGTTGTTTCCTCCTTTAACGCAGAAGGATTGTCAACAAACACTTAGCGTCTATCCCGGTGCATTATCCCTTTGTGTCACTCTACTCGGGTTTAAATCCTACCAATAATGCTCCGCAATGTTTTTCACTGTAGTGTTCATAAACTAGTTTTATCGCATAAAATCCGGCATCCCGCATAATTTTACTCTCCGTTTCAACTGAAAACGGTATGTCTATGTGGTAAAGCTCTCCGTCTTTTATAATGCCAGAATTTTTCATTTGGTAATATGTTTCCAGTGCCTCTTTCTC
>DUOI01000036.1 GCA_012838915.1 Clostridiales bacterium | reverse complement strand
TTTTCTACTTCCCGAAAAGGTATCAGACGAGTTTTATTTCCGCGTTTATATTCAATGCAATCGTCGTGAACTTCAATACTTCCGCCGTGCAAACACAGCTGTTGAATTCCCATGGTAAGAAGAGGAATATATATGATCAAGTATAATGAAAATACAAGTAAGTAAGGCGGAGTCTTATTTATCGCGAGAACCAGTCCAATAATAAGCAGGATCAGAGAGCTGGTCACTACCAATGCAATCCCTCCGGTCCGCATCTGCTTCTCATAGGAAAAAACATAACAGCTCTGTTGTATATCAGCATTCGCTTTTTCCAATCTTTTTAACAACAGTGGTATCCCGTGTTCTATCCAAAAGGCACCGCATACACACCCAGACGACATACCTCCATGCGAATACTTAGGTACATGTGCCTGACATTCCTTTGTAAGCCTTTCCCCGGTTTCTTTTTCGAAAAAGCGGTTTACTTCATCCACAAATGCGCTTGCCGGAAAAGGTAACGAAAACTCTTTAAAATGCTGCTTCAAATCATCCCAAAAATACGGATCGCCTCGCAACCCCCAACTGCCTGGGGCCTGGTTAAATATTTCGGATACAGTCCTGTTTTTCATTTGCTGGCAACCCCCTTACCAGGTATTATCCGGTTAAAATTATGCTACAACACATTATTATAGTGCATTTCTGGCAGCAACTTCAAGTTTTAAACATAAAATGGAATAATGCCTGGTATTTCCTTTGCACGGCTTAGCAAATGTCAAGCTTTCCTTGTATAAAAGGAATTGTCCAGGGAAGGAAAGAAAGTTCAATCAGCACTTCCAATCGATTTTCGCCGGGTTAGGTTCGTTCTCCACGGAAACGGCCAACAAAGCGTCAAGCATACGCTTACACTCGTCTGCGGCACATTTCTCCAACTGCTCCCAGGCTGCCATAGTTCCAAGCGCATCATAAGACACCGCCAATGCTCCATATAGGGCAAGCCCGATGCAGTGTCTTGCTGAGTGGATAGTCGATGCGCAATGACCTATCGCTCTTGCGGAAGCTTGAGCAACAGGATTCCCTTCTGCTTCACGGGCAGCTTCATGACACTCAAGAATTACTTTTTTGGCCTGAGGCAGTTTTATAGCTCCTGATAACCACTCACGAGCGGCGATAAGCGCGTTTTGTGGACGCTGATCCTCGGGGTAATGCTTTTTCCACAGCGGTAATATCACTCGCTCAGAATAATCAACCGCCCAATTCGCAAGCGTTGTCTTGCTTTGTGTTTCTATCAATTTCATAAGCGATTGGATATATGGTGCATCCCAGTCACTTAGCATCTTTCTCACTTTTGACATACTCATACTCCAGTCAGTGATGATTCCGCGTTTCATAACACCATTTCGCAATCTCTGCAATTAATTCCAGCGGGAGAGGCTTATTATATGGAAACTGTCATCAATCGTTTTCGGTGGTTTATCGCAAAAATGATTTTGGTTTGTATTCTTAAACTCACGCCCGAATTTTAAACCTTGCCACATGGATTTTAACCCTGCCCTCTTGTTATAATTATTTACATATTACTGGCAGTATATCGCTACAGCATCTCTAAGAAAAACTGCACAGCCCGGAGCAATTCTCTCGTAATACTCAGAAAAACGCGGATCATCTACATACATCTGTGTTACTCCGATATGCGCTTCTTTGCTGTACTTGTCCCAATAAAAGCATAACCATTTTTTATGAAGTTCACAAGCTTTTTGTGCCAACTCACTGCCAGGGTCTCCCTTGTCCACCGCCTTTTTAAGGGTTTCATTCAATTCTTTTGTCAGCTTTTCGAGTGCAGCATATTGCTCCTTACTCATGTTTAATACTTTGGCATTGGAACGTTTTACTGTCTCTTCTCCATATTTCTTACGTATTTCCTCCCCATATTGCCGCTCGTTATCATCAACCATCTTTTTCAGGAAGCCTTCAAACTTTTCTTTGTCGGTCATAATGATTTCTCCTTTCATTGCTTTAATAGTCTTTTCCACGTTAGCAATCAGCAATTCCAGCTGTTCCCGCCTCTCCAGCAAACCTGCCAAATGATTCTGAAGAGCTGACAGTCCGTCAAAATTCTTAGCTGTTAAAACCCTTCCTATCTCATCCAGAGGCACTCCAAGTTCACGATAAAAAAGAATTTGCTGGAGTCGGTCAACTTCCTTCTGCCCATATATCCGATATCCATTAGAGCTTATCCTTGTGGGTGAAAGCAGTCCAATTTCGTCGTAATATCGCAGCGTCCTGGGGCTGACCCCTGCTAATTCTGCCAACTTGCTGACAGTGTATTCCATAGTCTAACCTCCTGTAATTAATACATTAAACTATTACGTAACGTTAATGTCAATATGCTTTCTGACCCGGTTGTTTTGGAAGGTATTGTTAATGGCACAAATTGTTAGTCCTTATTTCATACAGTTCTTGTTTGACCAAACTACTGTATCACTGACCGCTTTTGGCTTCCGTTTATTACAACAGCTCTTTCATTGCTAATTACCTTGTCATCCTGAACAGACCATGTCTGTTACAGTAGTAACAGAATACTTTTGTTCTGTTGATCTTAAATCTTGCTTCGGCATTTGACTCTGGGTAAAGCTTTACAATCTGAACACCATTATCCGATATTGCTGCGATAAAGGATATATAGTGTTCTTTAGTCATTTCATGCTCCAGCGTAACATAATATTCGTCTTCAGCCTTTTCTCTTTTAATACTGTGCCTGTCATCCGGTATCTCAGCTTCCAGGGGCGGCAAAGTAACTCCACAGCAACTGATCACACTTTCACCTGTGGCTGTAATAATGTTGCCGCAGATTGGACAAACATAAAATTTTACCCTTAGCATATTGAATGAACGATTACTGTTGATGATGTTATCACCTGACAATAGCTCCATAACGGATATACCGAGTGTTTTTGCAATAGGCTCTATAAGGGTAATGTCAGGATAGCCCCTCCCTGTTTCCCATTTAGATACCGCCTTATCACTTACATTCAAAGCTTCAGCAAGCTCCAGCTGCGTAATTTTTCTTTCTTCACGAAGCTTTTTGATTATTGCTCCTGTTACATATTGATTCATATAAATCATCTCCTTTGTAACATAAGTTATCATTTATCATCTAAAATGACTACCTACGCAAAGTAGAATCGCTCTTGGTCTGCTGCTTTTCGAATTACTGCAATATGAAATCCGGCTTTAAGAAAACAGTAATTGTATTATGTGATAATTAGGATAACAATAACAAAGGGGATGGTCTTAAATGAAAAAACTTATGTGATCTGAGATGCCCACGGGAGCATCAATGAGTTCTCAAGGGGATTATGCCTGCTCTAATCCTTATTTGTAGTGAACCTTATATCTTAGAACAGTTTTTAATTTGGATTTATCAGTTTTTCTTGGATCTGAAATATAAATTTCCCTATGAGCCAGAGTTGTTATTTCCAGGTTATTCTCTTTAATATACTTTTTCATTTGTTCAAAACTCCTGGCCTCATCATCATATGAGCCAACATGCATCATTTGAACAGACAAGCCATCTTCCATAGTTCCGAAAGTTACTTGGTCTAATAATGGATGTGGCTTTTTCCGTCTGACAATCTCAAATGCTTTATATACTGTTTCTTGTGTTACAAACTCAGGCTGTCTGATCATAATTGTGTATACCAGCTCATCCTTATTTAACGTATTTGACTTCCTTCCTTTTTCTGTTAAATCCCATATTCCTTCAAGCGGATAAACAGTATATTCAAAATAGCCTTCCGGTGTATATCCTTGCCTTGGCATCATTCTCACAGCATAAGCTAATGAGTATAATACACCTGTTTTTTCAGAGAACTCTTCATTATTTGGATTTCCTTTCCCGCTTATCATCAGAAATCTCTGTTGCGGTACTGTTATTAAAACCGGCTCATTGCCAGGTAAATATAAGTTTTTCTCCTGCTTTCTCCATTCGTATTTCATGTTTTTCCCTCACCTTCCGTTGGTTTTTTATAAATTGCATCCTCCAATAAAGAAACAATCAAGGTGTTTAATGACAAGATTAAAAAGCTTGCCCGCCTGCCTTATAAGCCAAATGTGTCATCCTAAAGCTTTAAGAATCACTCTTACAACTCGTTCTTTAAGTTCTGTCAAACTGCTCTCTTCGATAAGAGGCGCTTGACAGAAATCATCTCTTAATGATAACTCCTGTGAATCTTCTATTCCATGGATCAGGGAATTATTTCTCATAAAAATTACTTCGTTGGTAAAGGAAGACAAAATCCCATTAAGGACCAGTCTGCACTCTTCAAAAGTAACATATTCTCCTATCAGTCTTTCCTGCTTGCCTATTTTAAATAATTCCATAATAAACTCATTCATACCGGATAGTATCTCAGTAAAGAGAGCGCGATCCTCGCGGATCAATTGCTTTATATCCGACTCCCCCAAGCTTACTACCATAAATAACAAACTGGAAAATCTGGTTTTCAGCATATCGACCATATGATTAAGTATTTTGTAAATCACATCTTCAAATTTGTGCTGATTCGAAACCAATGCAGTGAATGCTTCATATTCCTTGTATACATAAAAACTCACTGCCTGTCGGATAATTTCCTCTTTGGTTGAAAAATACTCATAAACGGTACCTTTCCCAATACCGGCTGCAGCTGCAATGTCAGATACTTTCAGCTCATGTATACCATAGCCTTGATTCAATAGATCCATAATTCCATTAAATATGGATTTCTCCTTTTCAGAATATTCCTTGATCTGTTGCACTCTCTTTCCTCCCTACCCTCACCTTTTTGCTTTTGCTTCTTACAAATACATCATACATAACCGGCACAACAAGCAGGGTTAAAAGTGTTGCATAGGTAAGGCCGCCTATGGAAACCACGGCCATGGGTTGCATCATCTCTGCTCCGCTGCCGTAACCCAAAGCCATTGTAGTCATAGCCAATATAGTTGTTAATGCTGTCATGAGTATAGGCCTCATCCTGGTTACACCAGCCTCTACAAGGGCTTCTTTCTTTCCAAGGCCCTCCTCTCGTAGCTGGTTCACATAATCCACAAATACAATTCCATTATTTACAACAACACCGGATAATACGAGGAAGCCCAGCACAGCTACAACAGACAGCTCCATTTCAGCAGCCCATAAGAGCAGTAACCCTCCTGTAAATGCCAGAGGCAGGCTAAACAGCACGATAAATGGAGATAAAAGATTTTGGAACTGAGCCACCATAATCAAGTATATGAAAACAATAGCCAGAGCAATCATTAAGAGTAAATCTTCCATGGTTTCATTGATCATTTCATTTTCACCATCAAAACTGATTTCGTGTCCGGGAGGTGGCTCATAATCCGCCATTACAGCTTCCACATCACGGCTTACCAATCCAACATTATACCCCTCGGCTATTTCAGCAGTTACGGATAAATACCTGGATTGATTCTCTCTACGTATCGAACGTAAGCTGTCTACTTCTTGAATGTTTGCAATATCCTTCAATAAAACATCCTTTTCTGTTCCATCCTTCTGAGTAACAGTAAAAGTATAGTCAGCGATGTTTTCCCGTGTGATTCCATCCTGATCTTCCTGCACCAGTATAACCGGATAGCTGTCATGATCCATAGTAAGAATGGTAGCCTGTTTGCGGGATTGAAGGGCTGAGCTGATTTCAGCGTACACCTGGGCTACCGTCAGGCCTTCCCGCATGGCCTTGTCTTTATCTACCTGTATTCTTGTTTCCCTGCCTGTATCCTCAAGCCCGGTTTCAACACTGGTTATTCCCTCAACCTCACTTAATATATCGGCGACATCATTGGAAATCTCCATCAGGGTATCTAAATCCTGCCCCCTTATATTTAATCGTATGCCTCTTCCACCTAATACTGAAATATCCATATTGGTTGCACTGACATCCATTTCCACATCCAAATCATCAGTTTTTTCATAAATAAGCCGTTCCACATCCCTGTTGGTTTGACTTCTTTGATCTTTTAGCAGTATATAGAATGAAGTTTGATTATCAGAGCCTCCTCCAAGCATTATCGTTCCTTCTCTTCCCTCACTGATGCTCATTGCTCCGACAGTTTCTACTGCATCAATTTCCAATATGCGGTTCATTATCTCATCACTTAAACTATACATATCTTCTCTGCCGGTACCGTCAGGGACTGTAAGCACAGCGCTGAGCTGAGGAGAATCCACATCCGGCATGAATGCAGTTCCCATAGTGGCAACACCATAAATGCTTAAAGCCAACAAAAGTATCACAGGTATTAAAATAACGGATTTTCTGCGTAATACAAATCTCAGTATTTTCTCATAGACGGAAAGAATTTTATTGAATATACGGTGTTCTTTTACCTTTATTCGGATTAAGAGTCTGGAACCCATAACAGGTACAAGGGTAAGAGCCACCAGCAGACTGGCTACAAGACTGTATCCGATGGTCAGCCCCATATCTGCAAAAAGCTGCCGGGATAACCCTTCTGTGAACACGATGGGCAAGAACACACAAACTGTGGTAAGAGTAGAAGCTATAATGGCTCCGGATACTTGTTTTGCTCCCTCTACTGCTGCCTTTGCCGGGGACAGACCTGTATTTCTAAGCCGGTATATGTTCTCAATTACAACAATACTGTTATCCACCAGCATACCCACACCCAAGGCAAGACCGGCTAATGATATTACATTCAGGGTTACATTGCTGAAATACATCAGGGTAACAGCAAACATCAGGCTGATAGGGATGCTAAAGGCTATAACAATTGTTGGCCTTATATCCCATAGGAATAGAATCAAAACTGCAATGGCCAACAGACCACCAATAATCAGATTCTCAATAACACTGTCTGTTACCATGTAAATATAATCACCCTGATCCATTAACTGACGGATGCTGAGACCTTCATACTGGTCTTCCAGTGCATCAATTTGATCGCTTATTGAATCTGATACAGCTGCAGTGGATGCAGTGCTTTGTTTTTGGAAGGTCAGTAATATACCTGCATTGCCATTTACCTTTGTATACATCTCTGATGTATTATCCGTAAGCTCAATGTCTGCTATGTCATTGAGCCTGATATCCCCTACAGGATCAATGTTAAATACAAGGATATTTTCAATTTCTTCACGTGAATTAAAAGACTCACCGACTTTCACCAAATGTTGGTGATTGTCTTCATTAATATAACCTGCAGGCATATCAAAATTTTGAGCCATTAGAATATTTGATATCAGGTCCTGTGTCAATATCTTTTTCAGGTCTGCTCCTGCCAATGCCTGCTCTCGGGCTTTCTCAAACTCTTCCAACCCTTTCTCAAGCTCTGCTTCCCCCTGCTCCAATTGCATTTGTGCTTTTGCCAGCCCTATTGCCATTGTAATTTTGCCTGACTCCAGCTGTTCCAATGCTGCCCTTGCCTGATTAAGGCCGCTTTCCAGCTGGGGCTTCATAGCTTCTAATGTCATCTGACGTATATTTATATTCTGAAGCTCCATATCAATGGCTATTATTCTTGACTGAACTTTTGCTGCATTGCCTAATAATTCTGCCATCTCCTCCTGTGGAAGATGCAACAATTCATCAGGCAGCCTGTTTTCCAATTGCTTTATGATTATTTGATAAATTTCAGAGGGTAAGTCAGCTATGTCCATGGAGGAAACTTGCTTTAGTAGTTTATAAAATTCTGCCATCTCCAATTGGGAAAACTTCGGTAATCCTGAAGGCAATCTGTCTTTAATCTGTTCCATAATGGATTGATAAAGCTCGGAGGGCAAGTCTTCTATACCTGTGGGGAAAAGCCCCTCAAAAAGTTGATACAATTCATACATTTCCTCTTGAGAAAGATCCGGTAAATCGAAAGGTAATCTGTTCTTGATTTCCTGCATAACGGCATGATATATTTCAGAGGTCAGGTCTTTCAAATCACCTGATAAAAACTCTTTGAGATACTGATTAACATCAGCAAGCTGTTCAAGAGCAGCCTTTTCTTTTTCAAAGGCCTTTTTTTGTGCTTCCAATTTGGCTTCTTCCGCCAATAGCCCATTTAGGTTGGCAATGGCATTATCCAATTCCGCACTGGATTTAGCAATTTGTTCTTTTTTAACCGGTGATTCCTGCTCAAGAGCCTTACGACCCTTGTCAATTTCCCGCTGTGCCTCCTCTAATTCTTCTCGGTTTTCATCCAGCTGCTTTTCTATATCTGCCTTAACCTGACTGTTTAAATCAGCTATTTTTTCTTCATTCAGTACAATTTCCAGCCGCTTTTCTACCAGGCCTGTGGCACTGACGGAAGCAACCCCGTCCAGTCTTTCAAAGGCAGGTACTATGGTATCTTCAGTAAACTCGGATAATTCATCTATATCCATACCTTTCATATCTACACTGGCAACAACTATAGGCAGCATATCCGGACTGATTTGTAATAAGATTGGTGTTCCCACCTCATCATCAAACATTGCGGAAACGGTATCAATGCTTCCTGATAATTCAATCATAGCACTGTCCATATTGGTATCCTGTATATATTCAAGTATGATCAAGCTGGAGTTTTCGCTGGATACAGAGCTGATATTTTTTAGGCTGCTGGAAGTACCTAAAACAGCCTCCAAGGGTCTGGTAACTGTTTGCTCTACTTTTTCCGGACTGGCCCCCGGATAAGTTGTTACAACCACAACATAAGGCAGCTCCATGACCGGAAGCAAATCCGTTGTCATATTGTTATAAGAAATTATACCTAATACTATTATCATAATTACCGCAACAACAATTGTATACGGTTTTCTTACACTATACTGAGCAAGCATTTAGTGCCCCCCTTGGTAATATCTGTTATTCCCTTTTGTATACTTTTTTGGATAACCGACCGAATAGTCGGTCGGTATATGGGATATCATATCATTATCATATTTACCTGTAAAGATAATTCTTTTCAACACTTACGGTATGGTCGTATTCTCTTGAACAGCGTTGGCTTTATGAATCCTCTTAAAGTGATACATCAGATCGTCGGCCTCTTTAAGGATTTTTTGGAAATCCAGCTTTTCTCCTCCTTGAAAAATGCTATATCCATATGAGATTGTAGGTAAGGGATTACCTTTCTTGCGCATTTCTGCAATATTATTTGTCATAGTCCTTAGTTGATATTCGATCTTTTCTTTATCTGTTTCATTACCTATAACAGAGAATTCGTCACCGCCAAAACGATAGCAGGTATAATGTTTATTAAAAGATTTTTGAATAATTGCTGCCACTGTTTTAATAGCAGTATCTCCGTAATCATGCCCATATGTATCATTAACGCTTTTGAAATCGTCTATATCAAGAATGATAACGGAAAACGCCTTTGTCTCTGTCAGCTGTTTTATTGCTTTATCAAAAGCCTCCCGGTTATACAGACCGGTCAATGAGTCAAAGCAGCTGTCAAACTCAGACATCAGGAGAAAGTATAGAAATAAAGATAGTGTTACGCAATGCCACGAGGAATAAGCTAACGGATATACAAGCTGAATACTTGTGCCCAGGATAGTAAAAAGAGATAAGGCAATCAAATTCCGCCTTAATGGATAGTTGTATGTCTTTGCCGTCTTTAAGGTGCTGATAATGAGAATCAAAAGATTAATAATGTAAACTGTAATAAAAATAAAAAAATAATCCCCTCTTATATGACTATTGCCAGCGTCGACATAAAAAATAAATCCGAATATTGGCGATAGAACTGTAGCAACGATATTTATTAATGTAGGAACCAGCAGAAATTCATGATTTCTAAAAAAATTCCTGTCAAAAATTAAAGTTATTACAATGGGAATCATTGGGGTAAGAGCAAAACCGAGAATATTGCATAAGATGTTTATTATGCGGAGGCTTAAGCTTCCATTGTTGGTATAAACCGTCACTGCTTCAGACAGTATTATAATTACTGTAAATATTATACCAATTATAAACGGCTTTTTGCGATCGTTATTCAATGCAGTGCTGGAATACATCAACCCTATCAAGTAAAAAAGTGCGGCTATGTCTATAATATATGTAGCTATATACATAACTGTTTTCACCACTTTGCAATAATTTAGTTGGTATAACTAAATATGTGCTCCTGCAATGTTTCAAATATTTCTCCACAATTATATAATACAATCAGTGCATTTTTCTATATATTTGTTTATGGATTTTTAAAAATAAATGCGCCGGTTTAGAAGGTTTTTCTTCTTAACCGGCGACTCACCCGCAGCGCCTCTTCTTTCCGATAAAGGACGCAACTACCGCTTCACTGTCCATAATCTGCAGGTTACAAATCTATTTCAAGCAATATTGGAGCGTGATCTTGTCTTGAACCTGAATCAATCATTTCAGATTTAATTACTTTTTCTGCAATGCGATCACTTACCAACCAGTAATCAATTCTCCATCCGGAATTATTAATCTTGCTTGTTCTGGCACGCTGAGCCCACCAGGTATAAACACCTGTCACATCGCCATTAATATAGCGAAATGTATCGGTAAATCCTTTCGCTAACAGATTAGTGAAGCCCTGGCGCTCCTCATCAGTAAAACCGGCTGAACGACGGTTACTATCAGGATGAGCCAAGTCTATTTCCTTATGTGCTACATTAAAGTCCCCCGTTGCAATAACCGGCTTCTCTTTATCCAGGTCTGCGAGATACTCGGCATATTTTATATCCCATATCTGTCGATCTTCCAGACGATTCAGATTGTCCCCGGCATTCGGCGTATAAACCTGTGTTAAGTAAAAATGTTCAAATTCTAATGTAATTATGCGGCCTTCATCATCCATGGTACCCGGTGCACCAATTACTGGATAAGTAACAGATGGTGATAAGCAATTTTTGTATAAAAACATGGTACCTGCATAACCCTTGCGAGCCGGTTCTACCGAACTGTTCCAAGCAATTTCATAATCCGGAAACTTATCCCTCAGTATTCCCAAATGTTTTTTTGTAGGTCCGTCACAGGGCAGCTTGGTTTCCTGTAAAGCAATAACTTCCGGGTTGTGCTGTATAATAGTATTTAATACATTTTGAGTCAACACCGCACGTACTGAATCACCTGTCAATGCAGCATTCAATGAATCAATATTCCATGAAATAAACTTCAATGTTTTCCCCCTATACTAGTTTTTTCTGCAAGGTTAAGCTTCAAATTACATGTTTCTTGAAACCTTGCATGTTTTTTATTACGGTAGTTTATAAGAATATAATATACCATAACGATTTATTTTCACGCAATACCTCTGTATAGAGTAAATACGCAAATAAATATCCGGCCTGACTGTCCATCAGATTATGAAACCTACTCGGCCTTTTCACGGCTGATAGGCTGGACTTAATCCTTTATTAATTTCCCTGTACTAATTCCCTGTAAAACGTCTACATGTTTGTAATCTTTTACTACTGCAATAAGACTCTTCATTTCATCAGTAACAACCTTATTTTTATGGTATACAATACTAAAATATCTGTTCCACTCATTGTCTGTATTTATAACAGGGTACATTTTACCACTTTTTATTTCCTCTTCGACCAATCGTATCGAAATTACTGCCAGGAAGTTGTTTTCAATAACAG
>DUOI01000035.1 GCA_012838915.1 Clostridiales bacterium | reverse complement strand
CTTTTGAGAGAAATGATGCTTTATGCAAATGGCAAACCCTTCAATTCTGCTACATTATATGCATTGCCTTTTGGATAGTTTCCCTCGAGACTAGTATTCCCCGCGAGGATTTCAAAGTTATGATGTATTATATGGATTATCAGTTGCTCTGTGGCATCAGGTTTGTTGAAAAATGTTTTTGTTGATAATTTAACTTTGACACTTTGGAGCCTTTTAATACCTCAAAAAAATTGCAAAATTCGGTAGAAAAAAAGACAACCGCAGATGCATTATTCTGCGGTATGTCTGAATGCTTCCTTAAATAATACTAGTCTTGCTTTTTCTCTTCTTCCTGATGTTCTCCTTGTTGCTTTTTTACAATAATCGGAGCCTTTTGATTTTTTGGTTTTTTTCTTCTGAAAAGCCTTATCAAACCAATTATCGGAAGGGATATGATTCCCAGCAACAGCAGGAAGGGAATGACTGCAACCAGGAATAACAGCAGGCCTTCTGCGATTCTTACTACGCCCTTAATGGAATTTTGAAAGCTGCGTACTATCTTTTCCCAGAGGGTAACCGGCTTCTCCTCTATTTCCGTAATTTCCTCTACCTCTATGACATCTATTTCCAATGTAGAGTATGCTACCAGATTATCATATTTGCGCAATGTCCCGGTCAGGTTTTCAATTTGATACCGAACATTGGAAATCTCCCGTTCCAATTCAATGATATCCTTCAGCTCTTCTGCCTTGGAAAGTATGCTAAGCAGACGTTCCTCCTGGGTGGTCAGAGATTTCAGCCGGGCTTCCGTATCAAAATACTTGGCGGATACATCCTCACCCCAGCTTTCGTTTCTGGTTACATTGCCCAGCTCGCCGACATCGGTCATGAACTGTTCAAATTTTTGGCTGGGGATGCGAATCCTATAATTAGCTTGTCGCATTGGTTTATATCTGGCATCCTGCCGGGACCAACCCTGAACATTGGAGGATGCAATGAAGCCTCCGGCCTGCTGTACTCTGCGGGTAATGGATGAGATGGTTTCCTCAAAGTTCAGGGTCTCCACTGACATATACCCGGACTTAATGATTTTGGAGCCCATTTGCTCTGCCAATTCCTCTGCTCCGCTTGAATCCCACGTATCCGACATAAACCCTTCTCCATCGATGGTATCAGGTTCAGGCGCAGGTGCAGCCGGCTCTTCGGCTTGCGGCATTTCTGCCGGTGCAGGAGCCACATCCTCTTGATAGCTGCCGCTGCGAGCGCCTTCGTTCTTTGATGGAGCACCAGAACTGGCACAGCCTGCCAGCATAACAGCAATGAGAACCAGGGATACGAAAAACAAGGATCGTTTTTTCATTTTACAGTCCCCCAATCAATATTTGGATATTTACTAGATTATATATACACCGGGTAATATTTGCAAATCTAATAATATTGACGTTGGCCGCGTAAATTGGTTCCATATTTTGCACAATTTTTCAAATAAAGTTGTACCTAAGCCTGGCATTTACAAAAAAAGCCACAGTTTATACCTGTGGCCTGCAGCAATCACCTATTTGGATCCAAAACATCTCTTAGGGCATCGCCAAAAAGATTAAACCCAAGTACTACTATCATTATCATAAGACCAGGAAAAAAGGAAATCCAGGGCGCCTGATCAAGCAGCCCCTTACCGCTGTCCAGAATAACTCCCCAGCTGGGCTGAGGCGGCTGTGCCCCAAGCCCCAAAAAACTCAAAGATGCTTCGATTACAATGGCTTTCGGCAGCTCCAAAGTTGCCATCACAACCACCGGTGCCTGGGCATTTGGAAGTATGTGCTTAAATATAATCCTAGCGTCGCTCATGCCCAGGATGCGGGCGGCTTCAATGAACTCCCGCTGTTTAATGGACAAAAACTGCCCTCTTACCACCCTGCAATATCCTGACCAGCTGGCCAGGGCGATGGCTATAATAACGTTCTGCAACCCTGAGCCTAATGCAGCAATAAAGGCTATGGCCAGAAGAGTTGTAGGAAAAGACCATGCTATATCAGTAACGGAGGTAATGGTATAATCAGCAAACCCGCCATAATAACCTGCTATGGCGCCCAGAACGGTGCCTATTACCAGTGAAAAGCCTACCGCTATAACAGCCACCTCCAGGGATACCCGGGCTCCGTATACGATTCTGGTGAATACGTCTCTGCCAAACTCGTCAGTTCCAAATATATGCTCCCGGCTTGGAGCCTGCAGCACGGCAGATGCATCCGGGCTGTCATAACTGTAGGAAGTCAGCCAGGGTGCAAATACAGCTGTCAAAACAAATGCCAGCATTATAACTGCTCCTGCCAGCGCACCCCTGTGTTTAAAAAGCTTTTTTATAAAATTCGTAAATTTCCTTTTTTCTTCCTGTTCCTTCTCTTTTACGGCTTTCTGTTCAGGCCACACATTATCAACATGGGCTTCAATATCTCTGATTGTCAACTTCTATCACCTTCTATTACAAGAGTCAGCTGTATCTTATACGTGGGTCAACTACAGCATACAAGATATCTGCAAGAATATTTGCCAAAATGATTGAGGAAGTCAACACTAGCATAGCGCCCTGAACAACAGGAAAATCCCTTGACAAAATTGAATCCACCATTAACCTCCCTATTCCGGGAATACTAAAAATTATTTCCAGAGCGACAGACCCGCCTAATATCCAGCCCAATCTCAAACCCATAAGCGTAATAATCGGTATAAGGGCATTTTTTAATGCATGTCCGTAAATCACTTTTTTTTCGAAAAGCCCCTTGCTTCTTGCGGTTCGCACATAATCCTGCTTCAAGACCTCCAACATGCTGGAACGAACCATTCTTGCCGTAATAGCTGCATTTGTCAAACCAATTGCGAAGCTGGGTAGAATAAGCTGCTTTACTGTTCCGTCTCCGGAAATAGGGAACCATCTTAATTTATAGGCAAAAACATATAATAGCAGCATACCCAGCCAGAATGTGGGGATTGCTATCCCCAGCAGAGTACCTGACATACACATATAGTCTAGAGTTGTATTCTTTTTTACAGCTGCGATAACTCCCGCGGGAATAGCAATAACAAAGGTTATTAAAAAACCAAGTAAACCAATCTGCAATGTCACCGGTAATCTTTCCTTAATCATTTCTATTACCGGCCTGTCCTGAAGAATGGAAATTCCCAAATCCCCTTTTACCACGCTTTTAGCAAACCTTAAATACTGAACAATAAAGGGCTGGTCCAAGCCGTATTTACGCTGTATGCTTTCGTAAACCTCTTGTGTAACATTGGGGCCTGCGATTCGAGAAACAGGATCCCCGGGTGCAAAGTAAAATATCGAAAAAACAATCAGCGTCATTATAATGAGGACGGGAATCATCAATAGTATTCTTTTTACAATGTACTTAAGCATCGATCTGCACTTCCTATTTCACTTCAATATCAAACCCGTCATTATATTGGAGCATCCATGGATGATACTTGAAGTTCTTTACTTCTTTTCTTACAGCAATCATCTGCATTGGAATATAAATGGGCGCCCATACTGCCTGCTCGATCAAATATCGCTGCACATCCTGGTAAGCCAGGGCTCTCTCCTCCCAAGTCGGCCTTTGAGCTGCGTATGTGATCATCTCATCGGTCTTTTCATCTACCCACCTTGAATGGTTGGGGTAGGGGAAACGGCTGGACAACAAAAACCAGTCTATAATGTCAGCATTGGACCAACTGTATTCCCTTATAAACAACTCCTGTTTTCCTTCCTGAAGCATATCAGCATAGCTGGCGGAATCGTACAGTTGAATTTTTGCATCTATGTTGACTTCCTTAAGCTGGTTCTGGATAATCTCAGCCAATTTACTGCTCTTGGATGAGTTGTCGGCTGATAGAGTTAATTCCAATCCATCGGGATAGCCTGCTTCAGCTAAAAGCTGCCTTGCTTTTTCCGGGTTATATTCATAAGCCAGATCCTGACTCACTTGAAGATACTCGTCTTTAAGGGCCGGAGGCAGATAACCGTAGGCTTCCTCCCCAATTCCTCTTAACACAAATTGTATAATTTCCTCCCTGTTCAGCGCATGATTGATTGCCCAGCGTACTTTTACATCGGTAAAAGGTTCCTTGTCTGTGGCATAGGCAAGGTATCCCAGCTTTGTAGCAGGTTCCTTATATACCGTAATATCCTTATTGTTTTCAAGCTTTTCGACATATGATTCGGGGACATTTCTCAAAATATGAATGCCTCCCACTTCCAGCTCCATTATCCTGGAATTTTCATCAGGTATAATCTTCAGCATTATTTTATCGATTAACGCAGGCCCCTGATTGCTCATCCAGTCGGGACCCCAATTGTATTCCTCATTTTTAACCAGGATAGTCTTGTCTCCGGGTATCCATTCCTCAAATTTATACGGACCTGTTCCAATTACAACCTTCTTGCCATAATCATCACCATATTCCTCATATGCATTAGCCGGATGAATTCCCCCCGGAGTGGCTGAAAGATTGTATAAAAGATTGGGAAAGGGATAGTCCAGGATCATTTCTACGGTATGCTCGTCAATAATATTTACTTCCTTAATAGCATCAAAATTTTCCCTGAAAGGTGAAGCTATATCGGGATCTTTGATGGTATCGATAGTCCACTTAACATCCTCAGCGGTGAGAGCCTTTCCGTTATGAAATTTAACATCCTTCCTCAGGTGG
>DUOI01000034.1 GCA_012838915.1 Clostridiales bacterium | reverse complement strand
GCAAGCAGGTAGATGTGATAATCGGAGCCCGGAACAAGGAATATGTAATTTTAGAGGAGCAGGTGCGGGGCATTTGCGACAATCTCTATGTAACCACCGATGACGGTTCTTATGGCCAAAAAGGCTTTGTAACCGATGTTCTGAAGCAACTGGTGGAGACAGGGGAAAAATATGACCATGTCATTGCTATCGGCCCCCTGATTATGATGAAGATGGTCAGCAGGCTGACCAAGGAATACGGGATCCCCACCACCGTCAGTATGAATCCTATAATGATAGACGGTACGGGCATGTGCGGCGGCTGCAGGGTTACCGTTGGCGGCGAAACCAGGTATGCCTGTGTGGACGGGCCGGATTTTGACGGACACCTGGTGGATTTTGATGAGGCTATACGGCGGTCCCAGATGTATAAAGAGGAAGAAAAGCTGGAGCATGACTGCAATATGCTCAGTATGGGGGGAGATTTTTGATGGCACTGATATTGACAAAGACGCCAATGCGGGAACAGGATCCCAAGGAAAGAAGGAATAATTTCAAAGAAGTTGCCCTGGGTTACAATCTTGAAGAGGCTGTTCAGGAAGCCAAACGATGCATTCAGTGTAAAAAGCCCTCATGCGTACCCGGCTGCCCGGTCAATGTGCAAATTCCTCAGTTTATTTCAGCCCTGTCACAGGGAAATGTGGAGGAAGCCCTTAGAATTATTAAACAAACCAACAATCTCCCTGCTGTCTGCGGCCGGGTCTGTCCCCAGGAGGAGCAGTGTGAAAAAACCTGCGTTCTGGCAAAAAAAGGTGAGAGTGTGGCTATAGGCAGATTGGAGAGGTTTGTTGCTGATTATTTCATGGATCGGGAAGAACCCGCCGATGATCCCGTTCCCTCCAATGGAAAGAAGGTAGCTGTAGTAGGGGGAGGGCCTGCAGGGCTGACAGCAGCTGCTGATTTGGCCAAGCTGGGCTATGAGGTTACGGTTTTTGAAGCCTTTCATGAACTGGGCGGTGTTCTTGTATATGGAATTCCTGAGTTTCGCCTGCCCAAGGCTCTGGTTAAGAAAGAAATAGAGAAGCTTAAAAGTCTGGGGGTTACCTTCCGCACCAATGTAGTTATCGGTAAAACCGTCCTTGTTGACGAGCTTCTGGAAGCAGGCTACCAGGCTGTATTTATCGGCAGCGGTGCAGGGCTTCCCAAATTCATGAATATTCCCGGAGAAAATCTAAACGGGGTTTATTCAGCCAATGAATACCTCACCCGTATTAATTTGATGAAGGCATATGATTTCCCCCATAGTCATACACCTGTCAAGAAGGGGAAAAGAGTATGCGTTGTCGGCGGCGGAAACGTGGCTATGGATGCTGCCAGAAGCGCACTTCGCCTGGGTGCGGATGAGGTGCATATTGTATACAGACGCTCAGAGCAGGAAATGCCTGCCAGGCGGGAAGAGGTACATCATGCTAAGGAAGAAGGAATTATTTTCGATATTCTCACAAATCCGGTGGAAATAATCGGTGAGGATGGCTGGGTTAAAGGCTTGAAATGTATTCGCATGGAATTAGGAAAACCCGATGCATCCGGCCGCAGAAGGCCGGTTCCAATTCAGGGTTCAGAATTTACCATGGAGGCAGATATAGTCATAATGGCAATCGGAACCAGCCCCAATCCGCTGATTAAGGCCTCTACTCCCGGGCTGGATACCACCGGCTGGGGTGGAATAGTGGTAAATGAAGAAACAGGCGCTACCAGCAAGGAAGGTGTTTATGCCGGCGGTGATGCGGTAACCGGAGCAGCCACCGTTATCCTGGCTATGGGCGCGGGCAAGAGGGCTGCCAAAGCCATTCATGAAAAGCTGTCCTGTGAACAGTAGCAGGGCTGCCGGAGCTGTTATCGCAGATTTTCGGGAGGCAGCGAAAGTAATGCTGTCTTTTATGCAAAGTTTAGAATCAGAAAAACGAAATAATGCAGGAGTAAGCATTTTGCCGGGGGAAAGAAGCCTTCCCCCGGCTGTATTTTTTTGGACTTATAAGTTGTTGTGGATTTTAAGGGAATAAATCAGTATAATTATATGAATAAGATGCAGCTGAAAAACTGCTTTGTTATTTGCAGCAAATAATATAATCGCAGTTATATTAGTATAATTACAGAATCTATTGCAGAGGGGTATGAGGTTGGAGGCAGTCAACCGTGGGAGCGGTGTTTGGATATATAATGTATCGGATTTTAGTTTGCAGCATATTTTCGAGTGTGGACAGGCTTTTCGCTGGATTCAGGATAAAGACGGCTATACAGGAATTGCGGGAGACAAGGTGATACATGCCAGCTATGATGAACAGGAGCAGGCTTTGATACTTGATAATTGCACCCTGGAAGATTATTGTAATAATTGGAAGCACTATTTTGACCTGAACAGGGATTACGGCAGCATTAAAGAAGAGTTGTCCTCAGACAATGTCATGAAAGAAGCTGTCAGGCACGGATGGGGTATCCGGGTTTTAAACCAGGATCCCTGGGAAACCCTGATTTCTTTTATTATTTCGGCTAACAATAATATTAAGAGGATACAAGGCATCATAGAAAAGCTGTCGGTAAAATACGGAAAGAAAATTTATTGGAAAGGTAAGCATTATCATACTTTTCCGACACCGGAATCATTGGCATATGCCCGGGAAGAAGATTTGAAGGCATGTGGCTGCGGATATCGCGGGCCATATATTCAGAAAACTGCCCGCATGGTGGCAGACGGCCTTATTTCCCCTTATCAGCTGAAGGAATTGCCTTACGAAGAGGCACATAAGGCCTTGCTTCGCTGTTCAGGAGTGGGAGATAAGGTGGCTGATTGCATCTTGCTGTACTCCATGGAAAAAACCGAAGCTTTTCCGGTGGATGTATGGGTAAAAAGAGTGATGGAGTACTTTTATGCCGGGCAGCCGACGCCGGCTAAACAAATAAAGTCCATTGCTAAAAAGAAATTTGGTAAATATGCTGGGCTGGCACAGCAATATCTTTTTTATTATGCCAGGGAGAAACAAATAGGAAAGTAAGGGGTAGAAGTGCTTTGTGGGGAACAATTGTAAATTCAGCGGCTATATTGGGAGGCGCTTTACTTGGGACATTGGTAAAAAAGGGTTTCAGCAGAAAGGTCAGGCTGACTGATAAGTTCAATAACATCCTCATGCAGGGTATTGGTTTATCTGTTGTAATAATTGGAATATCTAATGCTCTCAAAACCCAAAATATGTTGCTGGTTATAATAAGTTTGGTGATTGGCGGCATCATAGGACAGGCTGTAGGGGTTGAAAAGAAGCTGAACTCTCTTGGAGATTATGCCCAGAAAAAACTGGGCAACGGGCAAAACAGCATCATATCAGAGGGTTTTGTCACTGCCAGCCTGATATACTGTGTGGGAGCAATGGCTATTGTAGGCTCGTTGGACGCGGGATTGAAAAACGATTATACAATCCTGTATGCAAAATCCATGCTGGATGGAATTACTTCTATTGTTTTGGCATCCACTTTAGGTATCGGCGTTGCTTTTTCCGCAATTGCTGTATTTGTATATCAGGGTGCTATTACTTTAGCCTCGGGAGTATTATCCCCCTTTTTATCCGATGCGGTTGTTTCGGAGATGACAGCTGTTGGCGGAATACTGATATTGGGGATTGGGCTTTCCATGCTGGAGATCAAAAAATTCAATATAGGCAACCTGCTGCCTGCTATTCTGATTCCACCAATTTATTTTTCATTGGTCGGAATGACTGGGCAGCTTATGCAAATACTGTCTTGACACTGTTTTTTCCATTAGTTAAACTATCTTTTATATTCCAGGCTTTTTACGTTGCAGGACAGGATAACCGAATGTATTTCTTTAAATTCAAGACAGCAAACTACCCTGGGAGATTCAAATTACCACCAGATTATCAGGAAAGGGAGTGTTTACAATTCAAAAATTGGTTCCAAAAGAAGGACTGACCTTTGACGATGTACTGTTGATTCCTCAGGAGTCAAACGTATTGCCCAGTGAAGTGAATTTGACCACCTGGCTGACAAAAAAAATAAAACTCAATATCCCGCTGATGAGTGCAGCAATGGATACGGTAACTGAAAACAGGCTGGCAATTGCTATTGCCCGTGAGGGCGGCATTGGTATCATACATAAGAACATGTCCATCGAGGAACAGGCGGATCAGGTGGATAAAGTTAAGCGTTCCGAACATGGCGTGATAGTGGACCCCTTTTATCTGTCAAAAGATCATTTGCTGTCCGATGCTGCCGGCCTCATGGAAAAATACCGCATTTCAGGTGTTCCTATCACCGAAAAGGGCAAGCTCATTGGTATTATCACTAATCGGGATATCCGATTCGAAACCGATTTCACCAAGTGGATAGAAGGAGTTATGACATCTGAAAACCTGGTTACAGCGCCGGAGGGTACGACCTTGAGTGAAGCCCAGGAAATACTGCGCAAGTATAAGGTGGAAAAGCTGCCAATTGTCGATGAAAATGGAATGTTAAAAGGCTTAATTACGATTAAGGATATTGAGAAAGCCATTCAATACCCCAATTCAGCGAAGGATCAGAAGGGACGCTTATTGGTAGGCGCAGCTGTGGGAATAGCAAAGGACACAATGGAAAGGATTGATGCTCTGATTAAGGCAAATGTTGATGTCATTGCCGTTGATACAGCTCACGGCCATTCACAAAATGTCATAAACCTCGTAAAGAAAATTAAGAGCACCTATCCTGATTTGCAGCTCATTGCCGGGAACGTAGCAACAGCTGAGGCAACCCGTGCTTTAATTGATGCGGGAGCCGACTGTATCAAAGTGGGCATTGGCCCCGGATCCATATGCACTACCCGTGTTGTTGCCGGTATCGGTGTACCTCAGATTACTGCCATATATAATTGCGCACAGGAAGCGGACAAACATGGTATACCTGTTATTGCCGACGGCGGGATAAAATATTCCGGTGACATTACCAAAGCCATTGCAGCCGGTGCCAGTGCTGTAATGCTTGGCAGTTTGCTGGCAGGCACAGAGGAGAGCCCGGGGGAGACGGAAATCTTCCAGGGCCGCAGATTCAAGGTATACCGGGGAATGGGCTCAATGAGTGCCATGGCAGCGGGCAGTAAGGACCGCTATTTCCAGGAGGACTCCAATAAACTGGTTCCGGAAGGCGTGGAAGGCCGGGTTCCTTTTAAAGGGCCCCTGACCGATACCATTTACCAGCTGGCCGGCGGCCTGCGTTCCGGTATGGGATATTGTGGGACACCTACTATTCAAGATCTCAGGACGAAAACGAAATTTATAAAAATAACAGGTGCAGGCCTCAGGGAAAATCATCCTCATGATATCTATATAACCAAGGAGGCGCCCAACTACAGCAAGGGCATATAAATTCAACAAAACAAGGAGTATACAATTTGAAATAAGCGGAAAAAACGCAAGGCAAAGCCGCACACAGGAGGAGTTGGATTGAAATCAAAGGAAACTATCTTAGTGCTGGATATGGGAGGACAGTATAGCAGGCTGATTGCCCGCAAAGTAAGAGATGCCGGGGTCTATAGTGAAATTCTGCCCTTTCATGCACCCATTGAACGTGTTGAGGAAATGAATCTCAAGGGGATTATTATCGCTGATGAATCAGCCGGTGCAGAAAAAGAAGGTACACCTAAGTACAGCCAGGAAATACATGAAATGAATGTTCCGATTCTGAGGATCTGCAATGAAAAGCAGCTGAATGACCGGATGCTCAATAATTTCCTTTATGAAATATGTAATTGTACCGGGGGATGGACTATGGCAAGTTTTGCCCGGCAAGCGGTTGAAGAATTACGGGCTCGCATCGGAGACAGGAAGGTATTGTGTGCCTTATCCGGCGGCGTGGACAGCTCGGTTTCTGCGGTATTGCTTCATAAGGCGGTGGGCAGTAACCTAACCTGCATTTTTGTAGACCATGGTTTGCTGCGTAAAGATGAAGGGGATCAGGTAGAAAAGATATTCAGGGAGCAATTCCATCTGAATTTAATCCGGGTCAATGCGCAGAAACGTTTTTTAAATCGTCTCCGGGGCGTTACCGATCCGGAAACAAAGCGAAAGATAATAGGCGAAGAATTTATCCGGGTATTTGAAGAAGAAGCCGGAAAGATAGGCACTGTAGATTTCCTGGTGCAGGGAACCATATATCCCGATGTGGTGGAAAGCGGAGCGGGAGATGCTGCAGTGATAAAAAGCCATCATAATGTAGGAGGCTTACCGGACCATATTGATTTTAAAGAAATTATTGAGCCTTTAAGGAGCCTGTTTAAGGATGAGGTACGTAAGGTCGGAGAAGAACTGGGACTTCCCAGGGAGTTGGTATGGCGTCAGCCCTTTCCCGGTCCTGGGCTTGCTGTTCGTATAATCGGTGATATTACAGAGCAAAAGCTGGAAATTCTGCGGGAGGCTGATGCAGTTTTCCGCGATGAGATAGCAAAGGCTGGCCTGGATAAGGAAATCTGGCAGTATTTTGCAGTATTGACCGATATGCGCAGTGTAGGTGTCAGGGAAAATGAAAGAACCTATGACTATACCATTGCACTTCGGGCAGTAAACAGTGTAGATGCAATGACAGCGGATTGGGCCAGGATACCTTATGATATTTTGGGAAGGATATCCGATCGCATTGTCAGGGAAGTAAGGCATGTTAACCGGGTAGTGTATGATATAACCGGCAAGCCACCGGCTACGATAGAGTGGGAATAAACTGAAATTGATTGTATCTTTATACAGAGAGCCTTAAGGCTCTTTTTTTATTAAATTCAAGAGTAAATCTATCGAAAATTGTTAAATTGCTTAGGAGGAATTGCTTACTTCATGTTGAATAATATACTTATTATAGGTAATCAATTATAAAAATGTGAGAATTCATGTCTGAAATAATTTAATTAATATTAATTGACGATGTTCTGTAATAAAATAATTGCTCGAATTAATTACATATTTTTTCCTTTTAATAAACGTTCAATACTTACCTCATGTAAAGGATTGCTGCCTTTAAACTTGCTTATAAAGCAGAGCATAACATTTTTAAAGCCTGCAAAAAAAGTGGGAAGGAAAAGAGGCGTTCACTTAGGGATTGAATAAAAAACTAAAGTGAACAGCTTCAAGCGGGGCAAAAAAGACCAGTCACAATCAGGCATGAATGCTTG
>DUOI01000033.1 GCA_012838915.1 Clostridiales bacterium | reverse complement strand
GAGAACTTGACAATTTATTTGATTCTACTATCCTAATCGACTACTAAGGTACTATGTTTTGAGTTGAACGACGGAAGTCAGGTAATATAATACAATTATATTGATATGTCAACACTTTTTGGGACATATTTTTACCGAACAGAATTTAATATTTAATAGATGTATGAATATGACGGTAATTTTAAGATTGCCATCTTAGCTTTGTCAAGGGTACTATAAAACTCGTTGCGCTCGCCCTTGGACAAAGCTGAAGTCAATCTTGTTATATATCTACAAATTCACCACATCTTGATACACGTATCTATTGACTTTATTTCCTTCTCTTTTATACTCGATGGGGGTCAGATAGTTTAATGAGCCATGTAACCTATGGTTATTATACCAATTTACATAATCAGCTAGCTCAATATGAAGCTGTTCCAAACTACTAAATACTTTCCCCTTTATAAACTCTGTCTTCAGTACATTATACAGGCTCTCAACAACAGCATTATCATATGGGCAACCCTTATTACTCAAGGACCGCCCTATTCCAAAGGTATCTATCACTTCATCAATCAGCTTGTTTTTAAACTCGTTTCCTCTATCTGTATGAAATATCTTTATCTCTGTCAACGGATATCTGCAGTTAAGAAACGCCTTATATACAAGCTCTGCAGTCTTGTTTTTGCCAACGGAATAACCTATGATCTCTTTATTATACAAATCTTGCAATACGCATATGTATGCCCAACGTCCATTCACTCTTACGTAGGTAAGGTCACTAACAACTACCTCTAGCTTGCCCCTGTTATTAAACTCCCTGTTTACGGTATTTGTTATATTTTCCTCATTACAACCTATATTATGCACTCTGTACCTCGCCTTGGTATAGTTAGATATCAGGGCATACTTTTTCATTATGCGCCCGATTCTTCGACGTGAAACCTTTGTTCCTTTACGCTCTAATTGCTTTTTTATTTTTCTGGTACCATAGTTGTTCCTGCTTTCTCTAAATATTTTTATGACTAAATTTTCGAGTTTTGCTTCTTCTTTAGAAGTCATGATAGCCTCTTTCCTTTTTTTGATATGATAGTACACAAGACTTCTTGAGACCTTAAGAAGCTTACACATTGCGCTAATACTGTATTTATCCCTATTGGTGATAATTAGGTCTACTTTTTCCCTAGTATTAGCGCTGCTTGCTTTAAAATATCATTCTCCATTTCCAGCTCTTTTACTTTTTTTCTTAGGGCTATTAATTCTTTTTCTTCTTCAGTACGATTATCATTAATGTCAAATGACATAGAGTTATTATACCTCTTAACCCATGTTGATATCGTGGATTTTGCTACTCCATAATCTCTATTGAGATCTGCTAGCGATTTACCGTTATTATATAATGATACTATCTGTTTCTTGAATTGTTCTTCATAACCTTTTCTTGCCATCTTAATTCCTCCCACTTTTATTATACCATTGTTCGGAATTAATTTGTCCTATATAGTGTAGCCGATCCAAATGTCAGTATCTTGATACTAAAATTCTGAGAGATATCAAAATGCTAATGAACCAGGAGTACGATTCGCTGGATTGCTTTGTATTGATATTAGTTGGCTTGCCGCATATGAATGCAATACTTGAAAAACCAGTGCACGAAGCCTTAAAGCAACGTATAGTTGTACATTACAATTATACCGGACTAACAGAAGAAGAAACAATTAACTACATATATTCACGTCTTGATGCAGCAGGCGGTGCAAGAACAATAATTGACGAAGCTGCAATCAGAGCCGTTGCCGGGTATTGCCAGGGAGTACCTCGCATTATCAATTCTGTTATGACAAATGCTTTGATCCTTGGCACACAATTGAATAAAACCTGCATTGATACAGAAGTTATTCTGTCTGCTTGCAACAATCTTATGTTAGGATGAGGAGTGGAAACGATGAATAAATCTGTAAATACGATAAAATACACTAAAGATAACGCCCATCACTTTAAGTGTCGTATTAAATTAGGTAACAGAACCGAAGAATGGGATGGTTATGTTAAAAAGATAAGTGATTATGGCAGTCACTATGAAATACATGTACAAAGTCGGAGTGGTATAGTTTTTATGGTTGGCGATTACATTAACGGACGGTTTATTAGTGTGCCTGCTTATGGTGTTGGTTGCGATCTTGGTCATTATGATGATTATTTCTGGAACCATGAAAGCTTATCAAGATATATGAATATTATTGATTCTGCAACAATTTGTCAGGCTTTATACAGCCTTTACCAAAGTCAGATTATACAGTGAATAAAAGATTTGCTACAGAGGGCTAATCCAATGGGTTGGCTCTTTACTTTTCCGAAAATACATCATAAAATTACACCAGATGAGAAATAGCAGTTTTAATGATTACAATTTGTAGACAAGAAATTAATGTGCTGTTAACTCGCATTTTGTACCTGAAAAAATCGTGCTTTTTGACCAGATTTTAAAGTGCTGAACAACAATAGGAGTCCTTCATGTATTTTACTAATTTCCTATAATAATTCATTCCCAATTCCTTTTTGATTAATTTTAACAGAACGAATTGAAACATAAAAGCTGAATTTATGAACGAATTTGATATACTGTCCTAAAAGATTATTAAGCTATGTAATTCCTTACTTACTTTTCGTAATATAGAAGCTAAACTGCTGATGTATGACAGGAATATGCCTCAAGCGTATGAATCACTTGCTGAACACTATGCTGAAGCTTCCGGCGGCAATTACGGCCATGTGTTCAAATCCGCAGAAAAGCTTGCAAAAATGTTTTCAATAAAGTGCCGTTTAGGAGTTACAATAAGAAACGCATATAAGGAAAATAACCATGATATTTTAAAAGAATCACTGAACCGTCTTTGTGATCTTGTAACAGCATTAAAGGAATTTGCATCTGCATACGCAGAAATGTGGCTTCACGACGGAATGCCCTACGGTCTTGAGGTTTGTCAGACATTTATTGGAGGACAAATATTAAGGGCAGAGTATGTACGCTCCGTTATAAATGCATACCTTGAAAAGGGGCAACCCATCCGTGAGCTTGAATGGGAAACGGTTCTTCCTGATTTACCTGCGTGTTCCACTGCCGATTCATGCTGGAACTCTGACTGGAGGCAGTTAATCAGCAACTTCGGGTTCTGAATGAATACCCGCATTTGCATTTCTGTATTCCGTTGGACTCATACCCGTTATTTTTTTAAAGCACTTTGAAAAATACAGCTGATCCTCATATCCCACCAGTAGAGAAATTTCGCCGATGGGTTTTGTTGTGCTTTTAAGGAGCTCCTTTGCTTTTTCCGTTCTAACCAGTATCAGATACTTCTTGGGGCTCACACCCGTCTGCTTGGTAAATATTCTTGAAAACCAGCATTCGCTTATGCACAGCTTCTTTGCAATTCCGCTTATCGTTATTGGTTCAGAATAAAGTGTATTGAAAATATGCACCGCTCTGTCAACTTCAATATACCTGTTTGAAGATTCATAATTTCCGGGTGATGCGTTACGTGCTACCATTAACAGTAGCTGATAAAAATATACATTTGCTAGTCCGTAAAAGAAGCTTCCTTTTTCGTTAAACTCATTCAGGATGTTATCAAAATAGTATTTGAATATTACTTCATCTCCCGCACATATAACCCGCTGTCTGGTCAATCCAAGATGGGAAAGTATTTTAATTACGTTTTTCCCGTAAAAATATACGCAATATATTTCAGATCCGCCATGTTGTCTTACTATCATTTTTTCATTCTCGTATGGATAAAATATGACAATGCTGCCCTTATTCAGTTGATCACAACGACTTTCGCATATCAGCTCCGCGTTGCCTTCCCCCACATACAGCAGCCTGTATTCACTGGATATATTAATGAATTCAGACTCCATGTTGTTATATAAGTTAAATCTCATGTTTCCAATCAGCAATCCATCCTCACGTTTAGCATCCTTCAAATGATAAAACCTGAAGCTGAGATAGACAGGTCCACAGTAATCGGACTTCAACTCAATTGACTGGGTATAGGGTTCAAACCAGCCCACACCCTCTTTGGGAATTGTCCTTGCGATAGCTTCATTGCATTCCCTGTCCTTTGATAATATAATTTCTGCTTTTCCGAAGTCATCCCTGTACATTGATTTTGAATCATTTGTAACTGAAAACGTGAAGCTCTTATACCGTCTCAGATCATAATTACCCAGCAGGATATAGTTGGGATTTCCGTAAATAAATTTAACCACCCAGTAATCCGTGCTGACTGAAAGCGCTGCAGCCACCGAGCAGTTTTCATATTTCAGATTCTTATTCTGTGCCGGCATTATAACTATATCATCAATCTGTCCGCTGTATTTAATGCACTTGGTAACTATCAACGGACTTAATGTATTAAAAAAATTTATGCTGTCCTGATGCTTTTGAATTGACTTGTCACACACCTGAATCACCCGGTAAATTATATCACAGAAATATCCCGTCTTTCAGTATAAAGGCGGGATATATATTTCAGATATTAGCGTATGCTTTCTTTTTCAGGATGACAAAAGCCAAACCTGATATTAATGCCATGGCGGCAATAATATTTGATTCATCTCCTGTTCCTGGATTTTGGGTTGTATCCTCAGTTGAAGGTGTTTCTGTTGAAGGCGTTGAAGGCTCTTCGGTTGTTGCCTCTGCTTTCTGCCAGAACTTAATGTTTGCAATGATTACGCCGTCATTTGTTCCGCTGAAAACATAAGACAAATAAACATCTCCGTTATAGTCTGATTTAACATTGTCTATTGTTACCGTAACAGGCTTTGCCCATCCGTTTGCCCTTGTGGCAAGGGTCTGTGCAATTACCTGGGTTCCTTCGAGATCCTTTGAGAAACGAATGAATGAGTTTTCCGTAAACGTTGAGTTGGCATCATTTGCCATATCAAACTCAATTTTATAAACCTTACTCATATCAAAGCTTCCGAGTTTTACAAAATTAGGTTTTTCCTTCTTCTGAAACTTTGCCCAATAATAATCCGCACCTGCAGAGCCTGTTCCGAACTGAACATTGTCACTAAAGTCTGTTCCCACTGTTCCCTTTGCTATCTCCTTAATGTCAGGTGAAACATATGTTTCCTCAGCACTAACGGCAAAGGCTGAAACCATTATAAACACAACTGACAATACAAATACCTTTTTCATGATTCTAATTCCTCCTAATGTTTAAATATATATTTACCGCCGGTCCATGTCAACTCTAATATTCCGTTACCATCACCATTTTCAAAATATTCAACGATTATTTTGTGATATCCCTTACAAAGCCCGATGCTTCCTTCCCGTGTTTTTACCGTATGTACGCCGGAATTATCCACTATGGTTCTGTTATCTATTTTCAAGACGGAACCGTCATCGGATTTCAACGAGAATGTATAATAATCATCGTCAGGAACATATATGTAGCCTTCAAATCTCAGAGCGTAATTTCCGGACCTGTTACCCAGCTTGTTCGTAATACTGTCGGTTACACCATCCCCGTCCGCTTTCAGGAGGTCAATCTCAGGCTGTTTGCCGTAATTATCCACTAATTCGTAATATGAATACTTCAGGCCCTCCGAAAGCCCAGCTTCGTCCACATCACATGCATCCATATAAAGTACACGATTATCACTGCGGGTCCGTATATCCGATTTGCTTCCCTTATACTTCAGCTTAAAGCTGACTATGTAGTCATTACGTCTTTCCGGAGCTCTGTCTCCTGTTGTAAACATGGAATACAGATCATAAATGTCAGTAACATTATCATGCCAGTGGAAATTCAGCCTGACCTTCTTCTTTGTCAGACCCAGCAAAGCCCTGGGTATTTCAATCTGAAGCTGATTTCCTTCATATCTGAAGGAAGCAATTCCTGCCTCCTGCCAGAGGTTATTCTGATACTTGCATATAACCGTGGTATTTTCATCGGCAAATGCCTTGTTTACCAAATAATCATATCCCTCCCAACCGGTGGATTTATCATTATCCGCATCTATAAACAGAAGCATCCAGTTCTTGTCCGTATATGGCGTCAGATTCCCGGCTGTTTTCGCGTAAAAATAGATGTATTTTTCGTTATATGCAACCTTGCATTCCGTAATATCATTTCTGCCCGATTCATTTACATACCTGATTTTACCCGTAACATCCGTTGAGTTTCTGTGGGAGGTATCACCGGTATAATCATAATATACGGGCTTTATACTATCCCACTGACTGAAGCTGCTGTTTACATCAATTTCAGCATAGCCCTTATTTTTTTCAGCGGGCATAACGCCTTTAAACCTGCGTACAAGAGAGCAGAGCAGATAATAGTAATTGTCCGTATACCCGCCCTTCATGGGCTCAAGATCCCTGGAGAACTCTCTGTTATACTGATCCACAAATCCAAAATCAAGATGTCCCAGATACTGGGCAGCCCATTCGTTCCACCTTGAAAACAGCAGTACCTTAACTTCGGGATTCTTTATCATAACCTCATTAAAAGCATTCTGTAATACAATACCCTCTCCCATGGTATCTGTCTCACGGAATCTGTCCAAAGCTGTCTTCACGGAGCCCTTACCGGACCTGCCGCTTCCGTATTTTGCAAAACCTGCGGCTCCTATTCCTATGCACTCCGCAACCTTTTTATCCTCATCCCAGCCATATCCGTATTCGTAATTTACAACGTAATTATCCGACCACCACCATCTGTGCTTCTCCTCATTGGGATAACTGGCGGTTGACCAGGCAACCCTGTAGGTAAAATAGTCCTTGTAAAAATCATTCTCCAGCGCAGTCATGGAACCGTCTGAAGCAGGTTTAACCATAACCAGAGGTTTCCCCTTCCACCTGAACCAAAGGTCATCGTACTCAGGTTTACTGTAGAAGTATTCATAAAGCTTTTCAAGAGGCGTTTTAACCTCTCCGTAGGATGCATTTCCTATTGTCCAGGGCACAATGTACGGTGTCATGACACCCTGAGCCCTGAGCTCAAGGCATGTATCCAGCAGTACCTTAAAGCCATTCTGGTATATGAATCCGTTTGTAAAATCCAGGTAAATAAAGTCGATGCCTGCGTTACTTAAATAATACATATCTCTTTTTATCTGCCACACATCATCTGCTTTATGGTACCCTGTTTCCGGTTCTGCCCACCAGTGGAAGCTTTTTTTACTTCCGTATTTCGGATTATCAGGATTTTCAGCCAATATTTTGCTTACATCATAATTTGTCGTTACTGAACCACCGGTGGCAGTCCATATCGAATAAAAGAGGCCTACATATTTTCCTTTCTTCGGGCCTCCGGTTTCTTCATAACCCGGTAAAACACGTCCAAGCCCGTCCGTTGCAGTCTCGTTGTATGTGGGTATCATTATCTGAGGGGAGTTTCCCTCTTCCGTTAAGACCTGCTTTACCGGATTCGCAAAATTAATTTCCGACACATAATCACCATTCCTTTTCCCCGTGTCAATAATCACATACGCCGCTGCGGCCAAAAGGATAACCGATGATACAATCAGCGGAATAATCAGTATCCTTTTTTTCGACAGAACCAAAGATACAATGAAAGCGGCAACAACTAAAGAACATAACGGGATTAAAATAAAAGACATACGCTTAAGCCTTTCTGCGTTTACTGATAATAATTGCTGCGGCAGCAGCTCCTGCTACGATTATTACACCAGCAACAATACTGATTATAATGGTCGTGTTGCTTCCCTCATCATCATTGTCCGGATTATTTACTACCGGCGTTTTCGTTACGCTGCTTTTTGCAGTTGCAGTCGGAGTAGGAGTAGATGTGGCGGATTCTGTTTTATCCGGTGTCGGTGTTACAACAGCTTCCTTCTGGAATTCTATATTTGCCACAAGCACGCCATCATTACTTCCTCCGAAATCAACAGATAGATAAACCGGCCCGTTATATGTGGTATTAAGATTTTCAATCACTGCTTCCTCAGGTGTACCCCATCCTATGCCGCTTTCTACTTTAACGGTTCCGATAATCTTTGTTGCCTCCTGATCCTCGGAAAAAATTATTTTAGCGTCATCACCGAAGGTTGATTCAAAAGCATTTGTATAATCGAATCTGATTTTAACAATACCATTCAAATCAAAAGTACCCAGATTAAGGAAGTTAGGTGAGCCCATCTGGAATTTTGCCCAGTAGTAGTCGGCGCCTGCCGAGCCCGTACCGAACTTAACCAGGCTGTAATCGGTACCTTCAACCGCGCTTGTAGATAACTCCACCATGTCAACAGTATATCCTTCATCTCCATAGACACTGCACATTCCCATAATTATCAATCCTGTAAGCAGTATCAACCATATCGTCTTTTTCATCTTTTAAGCCTCCTATCAAAATTCATAACTAAATTATATTATATTTTTCGTTAACATATTTTGAAGGTTTTTTCTTGTCTTAAATATGGAATAATCGATACGGTACAAAAAGCTGATTTTTTATATATATAAAAAATCAGCCCGTAATTAAATGCAGATATATATTTTTCAATATGGTGACTGTTAATGAAAAAACGGAAGCGTAAGTGAGCCGTAAAATTCAGAGCTTCTGATATATCTATTTGTTCTGCTTAACTGAAATATCATTTCCCTTCAGCAGGTCAGTAAAAATATCGGGAAGTTTACCGGGCGTGCAGTAAAAGCACGGAATACCCATCCCTGTAATTTTTGAAGCAAGGGTTTCGTCATAGGAAGGCTTGCCTCTGTCACTGAGTGCAAGCATGACCATGCACTTAACGCCGGATGCCTTTATGTTTTCAAGCCTTTTAAGCAGTGATGACTGATTTCCTCCCTCATACAGGTCCGTCAGCAATATAAATATTGTTTTGGCAGGCTCCGTTATGAGGGTTTCACAATATGTCACCGACTTATTAATATTAGTACCCCCGCCCAGCTGAATGCCGAAAAGCATATCCACCTGATCAGTTCCGCATTGCTCAGTAAGGTTTACCACCTCGGTGTCAAATGCAATCACATGGGTCTTAAGTGATGATATGGATACCAGTATGCACCCGACTACCGTTCCGTATATAACTGAATCAGTCATGGAGCCGCTCTGATCCATGTCAATAAGTACCACCCGTCAAACGGGTGGTTTTCCTGAGGCTATATGCCTCTGATACCGGTCAGCGCCTAAAGACACTGGCTTTCACAGGTTCAAGCCATAGTGCCTTTGCCTCTTTTGCAGTTCCTCAAGGGACTTTCGTAATACCAGCTACCCCTTAAAGGGATCCTCATATTCCTTAACACTCAACTTATCCAATGCTATATCATGTTTCTCTTGTTCTTCTATGTACTTTTTAACAGTTGCTTCATTAAGTCCAACTGTACTCACATAGTAACCTTCTGCTCAAAAGTGACGATAAAGCTTGAAACACTTATCTTGGGTGGAATGCTCACTAACATGTGGACATGATCTGGCATTAGAGGACCTTCTATTATTTCTACTCCTTTATAATGTGGGATTTAGCCTTTACTCGTATTTTACTATCTTTTTTACCTTCAATCAATAGCAATATCGAATTTAATGCATTTTCCCATAATTTATTTTACGAAAAGGCAGTCT
>DUOI01000032.1 GCA_012838915.1 Clostridiales bacterium | reverse complement strand
TAGCATATAAAGCCATCTTTGTGTGTTGACTGTGATACCGGCAACCCAGGTAATAGAAAACAGGTGCAGAAAAAACCATAGAAAAACCCGAAAGATGAATATAGAAATGCAAGGGGTTATATTATGGGATATTTGGAATTTATTCTAAATAACATATTTTTTGTACTCCTGGAAGGTGCCACTCTTCTAATTTTATTTCTGATTATTATGGATCGCCTAAGCTTTTTGCAGACATATTGGATGGAATCCCTGTTTTTTATTATATGCTATTTAATTTTACATCAACTTGTATCCAACCTGGATCGTTTACCGTTAACTTTGTTTTATTTTATTTATTGTATTTTAGCTTTGGCCTATTTGACTAAAACCAGCCTGTATTCATCCATCCTTGCAAATATTATTGCATTCATCATTTACGAAGCTATTGAGGTAGCTGTTTCATTGCCGGTTTTATGCTTCATGGGCTGCTCCGTTCCCGACATTAAAAACGATTCCCTTTTACTGATGAAAACCATGTTCATCATCCGACCCATACAAATCATCATAACCCTACTATTGACACGTTTTCATATTATGCCAAGGCTCTTCAGGAATAAATTGCATAAAAAAAGCAATTCATCTGTCACCTACTATATGCTGATTGTTTTCTTTATGGCCGTTTATTTTATTTATATGTTCAGGCATGTAGATGATATTGCGGTTCTTTTAACCAGCGGCATTCTGTTTCTTACAGTTATTTTACTGAGCTTCCTTGACAAAAAAGAACGGATTAAGCTGGTGGATATTGAAAACAAGTTTATTCTACAGGAGGAATATTCCAGAAACATGGAGCGGATTGTGGATGCTGTCAGAAAAGAAAAACATGATTTTAAAAATCATATCAGTACGTTGATTGCTCTTTGCTCCATGCCTGAAGCGGGGGCATATGCTGCAGACAAAGTAAAGGCATATGCTCAAAAACTGGCAAAAAATGAGGATCTCAGCGGGCTGCATTTTTACAATACCGGTAATAAGTATTTGGACGGCCTTCTTTCGGTTAAAAACAATTTGGCAATCAGCAAGGGTATCCATTTTGAGGTGAATGTTGAAACCACCCTTGAAATGATCTCAGTAGATGATGTGGATTTGACTTCGATCGTAGGCAATATACTGGATAATGCATTTGATGCTGTTTTAATGAATCCGCCTGAAAAAAAGAAAATTGTCTCTCTTTTAATATTCAGTGAGGGCAATAAATGTTTTATTTCTATTTCCAATAACGGAAGTGAAATACCCGAAAAACATAAAAAACATATTTTTGATTATAAGTATTCAACCAAGGAAAAAGCTGAAGGTAAGAGGGGATACGGCCTCTATATTGTTAAGGAGCTGGTTTCCCGGAATAAAGGGGAGATTTCCTTTCACAGCAATGAGTTCGAAACAGAATTTTTTGTAGCATTTCAAAACAAAGCTGACAATAAGTCCTCTCAAAAACACTAATTTGGTGTACATTTCTACCATCTGAATGCTATAATTTGTATGAAATAAAAAAACAGCTGCTTTTTGGTATTTGATAGATCGAAAGCACACGGGGCAGAATACAATCAGCATTAATCCGGAGGGAGAATTTATTGACAGGTAAATGGAAGCCGGATGTAAGAGAATGGCAATGGAGGCAATATGAAAAGGAAACGCAGTAATAAAGGTATAAAAAGAGCAACCATGGACTCCCCGGCGGGGGGACGGGAAAATGCTCAGGAGTTCGTTGAGAATCGCGTGGAGGGGAAAAACCCGGTACTGGAGACTTTGCGCTCCGGAAGGACGATAGAAAAGCTGCTTGTTGCCCGGGGCATTTCAGAGGGGACTGTTGGGGAGATCATCAACATGGCCCGGGAGAAGGGAATAGTAATCCAGGAGGTGGACAGACAGAGACTGGATGAGATCTCTGACTTTGGAATACACCAGGGCGTTATAGCTTATGTTACCCCATATCATTATGTTGAAGTGGATGAAATAATTCTGCGTGCCAAAGAAAAAGGCGAGGATCCTTTTCTGATCATTTTAGATGAAGTAACTGATCCGCATAACCTGGGTGCAGTTATTCGAACAGCCGAATGCTGCGGAGCCCACGGCGTGATTATTCCCAAGCGCAGATCCGCAGGTTTAACGCCTGCTGTCGTAAAAGCTTCGGCCGGAGCAGTTGAATATATGCCTGTCGCCAAAGTAACCAACCTGGCCAGGCTGCTGGATGAGTTAAAAACACATGGCATCTGGATAGTCGGGGCGGACTTGGAAGGTTCCCCCTATACCCGGCTGAACCTGACCGGTCCTTTAGCATTGGTTATTGGCAGCGAAGGCCAGGGAATCAGGCGGCTTGTCAAGGAGAAATGCGACTTTCTGGCGGGCATACCGCTAAAAGGCAGAATTGAATCATTGAATGCTTCGGTAGCCGCCGGGATTCTTATGTACGAGGTGGTCAGGCAGAGAGGGTAGGGTGAAGGTTATGCGGAAAGTGCTGCTGATAGATGGATATAATATTATTCATGCGTGGAAAGATCTGAAAAGAATTGCTCAATACAGCCTGGAAGACGCTAGGCATGCCTTATTGGAAATAATGCAGGATTTTCAGGGTTATTCAGGTTATCACATTATTGTTGTTTTTGATGCCCATATGATACAGGGAGGGCAGGAGAAAAAATACATTATTGGAGGAGTAGAGGTAGTCTATACCCGGGAAAATGAGACTGCTGATCGCTATATTGAACGCTTGGTGGACGGTATTCCAAAAAACATACATGTAATGGTAGCAACATCTGACTTTCTGCAGCAGACCATTGTCATGTCAAGGGGCGCTGTCCGCATCTCTGCCCGGGAGCTGCTGGAGCAGGTAAAGCAATATAGAAAGAGCATTGTCAGGGAGTATTTGGATAAACCTGAACCAAAATCCAACACCCTGGAGGAATGGGCAAGTCCGGAAGTCGTTAAGATACTGGAGCGCTGGAGAAAACAAAGTTAAACCGGCTGGAGTGAAAAGCATTTGAAAGTATTGTTGGATTATATAGGGAGTATTACAAACAGGAAGCTGGATAAGGCACAGGTAGGCATGATACATCCCCTCGTACTGGCATATATAGGCGATACGGTTTACGATCTTTTTGTGCGTACCCTGCTTATACACAGCTGCGATGCTTCGGTGCATCAATTGCACATGAGGTCCATATCCTTTGTCAATGCAGGCTCCCAGTCCGAAACCCTGCATGAAATAGAAGATCTGCTGACAGAGGATGAAAAAAGCATTGTCCGCCGCGGTCGCAATGCAAAGTCGGGTACTATTCCGAAAAATGCAGACGTTGCCGACTATCGCCGGGCAACCGGCTTTGAATCCCTGCTCGGTTACCTGTATCTGACCGGACAGGAAGAAAGGCTGATTGAAATCTTTGGATATGTTCTGAAGAGAGAAAACAATGACGGATGAAGGTGATAATAACCGTGCAATGCAACAAGCCTTGAAATGATTGTAATTTCAAGGCTTGGAAGGCAAAGATAACTTGACTTGTACAGATTATGTAATGTATAATCAATTGTAATATAGTGTAAGTACAATCTACCTGTATTGGATTAGTTGATTGATGCTGCAATGGGGGAGATATTGGTGGAGCTTACGGCGACCGACAATTATTTTGACGATTATGATACAATGCCGGATGAGCAAGTTGTAGAAGATGCCCGTGCCGGAGATGAACAAGCTCTTGAATATCTCATTCGCAAATATCGTAACTTTGTTCGGGTAAAAGCGCGATCCTATTTTCTGATAGGTGCGGATAGGGAGGATATCATCCAGGAAGGCATGATCGGCCTTTATAAGGCGATTCGTGATTTCAGGAAGGACAAGCTCTCCTCCTTTCGGGCATTTGCTGAGCTCTGCATTACCCGTCAGATTATTACGGCCATAAAAACCGCCACTCGTCAGAAGCATATTCCTTTGAATTCCTATATCTCCCTTAACAAGCCCATATATGATGAGGAATCCGATCGTACTTTAATGGATGTTCTGTCGGGTACCCGGATATCCAATCCGGAGGAATTGATTATCAGCCAGGAAGATTTCAACAGCATCGAGTGTAAAATAGGGGAATTGCTCAGTGATTTGGAATGGGAGGTCCTTACCTCCTACCTGCAGGGCAAGTCCTATCAGGAAATTGCAGCGGATTTGGATCGACACGTCAAATCCATTGACAATGCTCTTCAGAGGGTAAAGCGCAAGCTGGAGCGCTACCTGGAATGTAAGGAATAAGCTAAATTACAATTATACGTTGACAAATCATACCTTGAGGATTAAAATATAATATGGTTTTCAGGCGTGCGGGTGTAGCTCAGTGGTAGAGTTCCAGCTTCCCAAGCTGGCTGCGTGGGTTCGATCCCCATCACCCGCTCCACCACTATGTGTTCGGATTTGTTTAAAAAACATGAAACACTAGGGCGAGTTGTAATGCTTCCCACTGAAAATCAAAGGAGGAGAGTTTTCATGGCAAAGGCAAAATTTGAAAGAACCAAACCCCATGTCAATGTCGGAACCATCGGACACGTTGACCATGGTAAAACCACGTTGACAGCAGCAATCACCATGGTTATGTCTAAATACGGCAGGGCCCAGGCTACCAAATATGAAGAAATCGACAAGGCGCCGGAAGAAAAGGAAAGAGGAATCACAATAAATACCTCTCACGTTGAGTATGAAACGGAAAACCGTCACTATGCTCATGTTGACTGTCCCGGCCATGCCGACTATGTAAAGAATATGATCACCGGTGCAGCCCAGATGGACGGTGCTATCTTGGTAGTATCCTCGGCAGAC
>DUOI01000031.1 GCA_012838915.1 Clostridiales bacterium | reverse complement strand
TTCCTATATACCGCTGCTGGCTGAAACCCTTCATCATCCTCACCCTCCAATACGTGCACACAGTGCCTGGGCTATAGGCAAACTGGGAGGCAAGAATGCAAAAGAATTACTTATCACAGCACAAGCCAAGGAAAAGGACCGGGATGTACAGCGGGAAATCAGCCTTGCATTACAAAAGGTTACAGAAATCGACTAGATATAACAATATCAGCAAAATTTGCTTAGCTACATGTAAAATAGAAGGAATTGGCTATTTTATGTCGAATAAATAATTGATTATCTGTAAATTACCATGGCCGGGATAAATTTGTATGGAGGGAATGCAGTGGAAAACTTACTTGACATATTGCTGCAAAAAGAGGAAGCCTACAGGAAGGAAGCAGATGCTATCGATCCGGAAACCATAGGTAATATTAGAGATAAGGAGAACCTTTATATCAGCAAAAAACTGTTCAATAAGGTATCCAAATACCTGGAAAGAGTACCTCAGGCTATTCGGTGCAGTGAAATCTATGAAGAAGGATGGTTTAATAAAAAGGAAAGCTATATACGTAAGCGCCTTAAACACAATCGAAAGGAAGGCATATATCAGCTTGGAATAAGCAATTTATATCGCAGCTACAATGGAAAGCGAGTCTCCCGGTATCATTTGTACTGGCTCTATGATCGGGACATTTACTATATAAACAAGGAGCTGCCACTCGAACCGACAGGAGAAACGATTTCATTCGATGCATTGCCATACTTTTATCGAATACTAAACATAGACATAGATGAACATGACCGGAAAGGATAACCTTCCTTTCCTTTTTTTATGCTAAATACTTGTCTGCCGGTAAAAGAATGATATAATGAAAAATAGAGAGAAAGAGGAACGTTTGTTCTGCAAGGGGAGGACTATCACACTTATGATAAAGACTTACGAAGCAAACGACATACAAGTGCTGGAAGGCCTTGATGCTGTAAGAATGCGGCCCGGAATGTACATCGGTACCACTGGTTTGCGAGGTCTTCACCATCTGCTATGGGAAATTGTAGATAACGGAATTGACGAAGCAGCCAACGGTTATGCCTCTACAATTCAAGTTTTTCTTCACCGCGACAACAGCGTGACGGTAGTGGATGATGGAAGAGGTATACCTATAGGAATACATGATACCATGAAAGTTCCTGCGGTTCAGGTTGTATTTACACAACTCCATGCAGGAGGAAAATTCAATACGGAACATTACAATTATTCCGGAGGACTTCACGGAGTGGGAGCTTCTGTAGTAAATGCCTTGTCCAGATGGCTTGAGGTGGAGGTACATATCAACGGTCGCAAGTATTGGCAAAGGTTTGAAAGCTATGAGAAGGATGGAAAAATCCATGCAGGAAAACCGGTTACCCAACTGGAGGATCGTGGTCATACCGATTTCCAGGGAACAAAGGTCACCTTCCTGCCTGATGATCGAATATTCGAAGATATCCAAATGAGAAGGGACATCATTTCTAAAAGGCTCAAAGAATTGGCCTTTTTAAATAAGGGAATTAAATTGATTCTGGTTGATGAAAGCCAGGAAGAGATAATCACCAATACCTTCTATTATTCCGGCGGGTTGAAGGATTTTGTAGAATACCTGAATGAAGATAAATCGCCTATACACCCTGAAGTAATTTATTTTGAAGGTGAAAAAGACGGCATAAAGTCACAAATAGGTATCCAGTATACAGATTCCTATACGGAAAGCATATTTTCCTACGTCAATAATATTCCTACCAGGGAAGGCGGCATGCATGAAACCGGGTTTAAGACAGCCGTTACCAAAGTGCTTAATGATTTTATCAGGAAGCAAAATCTTTACAAGGGAAAAAACGGCGGTTTGACGGGGGAGGATTTCAGAGAAGGCATGACAGCAGTATTGTCCGTAAAAATGCACAATGTTCAATTTGAAGGACAGACCAAAACCAAATTGGGCAATACAGAAGCCCGCAGTGCCCTGGAATCAATTGTAAGTGAAAACCTGCAAGCATATCTGGAGGATATTGATAATCAGCAAACCTTGAAAGTTATTTTGGAAAAAGCCATAAAAGCAGCAAAGGTACGGGAAGCAGCCAGAAAGGCCAAGGAAATTACCCGAAAGAAAAACAGTTTGGAAGGTGCACCACTGGTTGGCAAGCTGGCAAGCTGTACCGGCAGGAATCCGAAAACCAATGAATTGTTTTTAGTGGAAGGGGACTCAGCAGGGGGCTCTGCCAAACAAGGCAGGGACAGGCAATTCCAGGCAATACTTCCCCTTAGAGGCAAGCCCCTGAATGTAGAAAAAAAGCGCCTGGACCAGGTCCTGGCAAATGATGAGTTTCGTACCATCATCTCAGCCCTGGGAACCGGTATAGATGAAGACTTCAATATTAACAATCTGAAGTACGACAAGGTTATTATTCTGGCGGATGCAGATCAGGACGGTGCCCATATCCGCGCTATTCTGCTCACCTTTTTCTTCCGCTACATGAAGGAATTGATAACCGAAGGACATGTTTATATTGGAATGGCACCACTATACAAGATTTCAAAAGGCAGCAGAGTGGAATATGCATATAACGATGCGGAACTGAAAGCTAAGGTAAAGGAGATGGGGAGGGGTTATTCCGTTCAGCGGTACAAAGGCCTGGGTGAAATGAATCCGGAACAGCTGTGGGATACCACAATGAATCCAGCCAAACGTTCCATTGTCAGGGTGAGTATTGAGGACGCTGCGGAAGCAGAAAAGCTGGTTACCATATTGATGGGCGACAAAATTGATTCCCGTCGCCAATACATCACCACCTATGCTAATTTCAACAAAAAGGATATCTTTCAGGAAATGGGGATGTAATCAATGGCACGAAAGAAAAAGGAAACTCATTTTATTCAAAATCCGGATAAGGTTATTAACAAACCTATGGAAAATGTTATGCACGAGTCAATGATGCCCTATGCGGAATATGTTATCATGGAACGGGCCTTGCCCAGGGTGGAAGACGGATTAAAACCCGTGCAGCGGCGTATACTCTACACCATGCATGAATTGGCGCTGACACCTGACAAACCCCATAAGAAATCCGCCCGTATTGTGGGGGATGCATTGGGTAAATACCATCCCCATGGGGATACCTCTGTATATGATGCCATGGTTCGTATGGCACAGAACTTCAATATGCGCTATCCTATGATAGATGGGCACGGAAATTTTGGATCCATCGACGGCGACCCGGCAGCAGCAATGCGATACACAGAAGCAAGAATGACTCCCCTCGCTCTGGAGCTGCTTCGCGATATAGAGAAGAATACAGTCAGCTTCAGCCTGAACTTCGACGATTCCCTGAAGGAACCCGACGTATTGCCCGGCCGTTTTCCCAATCTTCTGGTTAACGGCTCGTCCGGGATTGCTGTGGGATTGGCGACAAATATTCCGCCTCACAATCTGGGAGAAGTAATTGATGGTGTTATTGCCCTTATAGACAATCCCAGAATCACAACTGAACAATTATCGAATATAATCGCCGGCCCGGATTTTCCTACTGGAGGTATTATAATAGGCAAGGAAGAAATACAGAAAGCTTATGAAACAGGAAAGGGAAAAATCCTGCTGCGGGCCAAGGTTGAGACCGAAAGGCTCTCGGGGGGAAAAAAACAGCTGGTTATTACTGAGCTGCCTTATCAGGTCAATAAAGCAGCACTCCTTGAGAAAATCCTGAAACTCAGTGAAGCAAGAAAGGGAGTGCTGACAGGTATATCAGATATCAGGGATGAGTCAGACCGTAATGGCATTCGAGCTGTTATTGAAATAAAAAAAGACGGAGACGAAGAAAAGATTTTAAATTACCTTTATAAGTATTCCGATCTTCAGCTCACCTTTGGAGTCAATATGGTGGCAATTGCTGACGGGAAACCCCGTCAGCTTGGATTGAAAGCCATTTTGGAATATTATATTAAGCATCAAAAGGATGTTGTAATAAGAAGAACCAAATATGACCTGGAACGAGCCAAGGCACGGGCGCATATCCTGGAAGGGTTGATTATTGCTATTGACAATATTGACCGGGTAATCTCCGTTATTCGTTCCTCCAGGAATCCGAAGGAAGCCCGAATCAGGTTGATGAATGAATTTGCTTTGACAGAAATTCAAGCTCAGGCTATTTTGGACATGCGTTTGCAAAAGTTGACAAACCTCGAAATTATTACATTGGAAAAGGAGTATGTACAGGTTAAGAAGACAATTGAACAGCTGAGTGCCATACTAAACTCAGAAACCCGCCTGCTTAAGGTTATCAAATCTGAGCTGCAGGCTGTAAAAAAACAGTTTGCTGATGAAAGGCGCACTCATATTGTAGAGGACAGTTCAAAGGCTGAAATCAAGACGGAAGACATTATATTTGTAGAAGATGTAATTATCGCTCTGACTCGAAATCAGGATATCAAGCGTATTCCAATGAAATCCTTCCAACGATCCAATCACGATGTGGAAGCAGTGGATACCAGGGATATGGACTACGTGGAGTTTTTAGAGAAATCAGTCACCAATCACAGAGTACTGTTTTTTACAGATGAAGGAAATTGCTATAGCATTATTTGTAAAGACATTCCGGAAGGCAAATGGAGGGACAAGGGTGTACAATTGGCGCAGCTTGTCAATGGATTTGATAAAACCGAAAAG
>DUOI01000030.1 GCA_012838915.1 Clostridiales bacterium | reverse complement strand
GTTAAACCCAAATTGTCAAAACAGAAAACCAGTACCCCTATTGATGTCGCCAAAGCTACTCCTGCGGAATGGCTTGAGAAGCGGCTTTCTTTACTTCAACACTAAATTTTGAGGAGGAAAAACACAGGAAAAATACCGGCGTTGGCCTGACGAGAATACATGAAAACCTCAAAATGCTCATGGACATGAACGCCGATATCGTGCTTCGCCTCCCCTTGATTCCTGGTTATAACGACTCGCCCGAAGAGTTGATACTGCTCAGGGATTTTTTAAAAAAACATATGGGCAGCTATCGTTATGCAGAGATCATGCCCTATCATAATCTCGGAGTGGGCAAAAGCAGAGTACTTGGTCTCAAAACCGATGATAACATCCCTTCGGGCAAGGAATTTATTGAGTATTGGACAAAAATTCTACGTGAATCCGGTGCAGAAGTACGTGTTTCGGGGGATTGATTTACTTTAATAGAATTGTGTAGATGTCCCCTGCCCTCCCCCGTTTTCGGAAATGTCCGAGACACTTTTTCACTATCAGTAAGCGGGAACATATACTATGGTTAGGTTTCTTTCAAACCGTCGACTAAGCAATAAGTTCCGTTATATAAAAATAGCCGCTAAAATAGCGGCTTTTATAATTTTGTGCGACTGACGGATACCATTAGTGATTCGAATAAAAGCATTTACTTGAGAATAGATAATATGTATCCCGCCCCAACGACTGCCACGTTGGTCAAACTATGCATTATCATCGGATAGATTACACTTTTACTTTTCTCATATACGATTCCATACATTATTCCTAAAACTAATGAAAATAGCAGTTGCATATATTCAAAGCTTACGGAAAATGGGCTTATGGTCCATTTGATATGTGCGAGAGCAAAAAATATCGCAGCAATAATATTGGGCCATGAAATGTGCAGTTTCCCTGTTTTTATGCCTTTTTCACTCGATATAACGCAAGCGAATATTGAAATCGGCAGAGCACGGAATAGAATTTCTTCAGAAGGGCCCGTCAAGAAAAGTTGAAATCCCAATGAGCCTAAAATGTTTGTCATAGTTAACGGATAATCATATTGAACAATTTGATTGCCAAAATAGGTTATAACAGATGTAAAAGTTATATATACTAACATCGCAATTGTGTATATCCTAATAAGTTTTAAACCTGTTTTTTTATCTCCTAAACGGAAACCAAAATCGATGTTATAAATTTTTGATAGTATGATAATGGGCACCAAAGCTAAAAGTGTCTGTACAATGTGGTGCACAGAAATCCAGGCAAAAACATTATAACTATCTATTAAGCTGTAATCAAAAATATTAGCAACATATTTACCAATTTTGCTGGCGGCTTGTTGAAATAAGAATACCGATAGCAGTACTGCCAAAATCGTTGTTCTTTTAGTACTATGATTTTTCATGCTTTATCCTCTACATCTCTTGTATTATGTGAAAGTCACTCATTGCCGCTCTTTGCGACTTGCTTTTTCTTCAGCAGCAAGCCTAAAAGCAATCCTACTATAATACCTACCGCATGAGCCGGGCCGCCAACAGAAACCAAGGGATCTCTTATGGTTAAAATAGCATTCACAATAAATAATGCTATCAACCAGTATTTTGCCTTTGATCCTAATATCATAGTATTGGGCTGCAGTATAACATAAGTTGCAACAATCCCAAACGCTGCTGCAGAAGCTCCTGCGATTAATCCTCCATTATATCCGATTAAAGGAGCATATATAAAGATTGATAAACTACCAATAAATCCACAAAGGATATAAACAAGATAAACTACCTTTGCATTTGTTTCTTTATAGAGCTCAGTACCAAAGATAAAAACCAAAACCATGTTTAATAGAATATG
>DUOI01000029.1 GCA_012838915.1 Clostridiales bacterium | reverse complement strand
CACTATGATTAAGATTCATATTCGATTACCATTCCATACTATGATGGTTTACAGGTTATGGTGCATGATTGAAGGCTTATTGCAACAATGCATTTCCAATCTCATAAATGTTTCCTGCCCCCATTGTAATAATCAGATCACCGGGCTTCGCATGTTCCCGGACATAATCCGTAATCAGGCTGAATCCAGGAATATAAGTGCAGTTCAGGTCTTTTTGGGCAATGGCTTCTGCCAGCATTTCCGAGCTGATATCTCCGGTGTTTTTTTCCCTGGCAGCATATATGTCAGCCAGAATCAAAAAATCCACTCCATGAAAGGCTTCGGTAAAATCCTGAAACAGCTTCTTTGTTCGTGTATAAGTATGAGGCTGAAAGATGCACCATATTCGATTATGGGGATAGTTCAGCGCAGCTCTTATTGTTGCCTTGATTTCCGTGGGATGATGGGCATAATCGTCAATAATAACAGCCTGATTACAGGTTTTGCCTTTTACTTCAAACCTGCGGTGAGTGCCCCCGTAATGCAGAAGCGCTTCCTGCATGCTGTCACTGGGAATACCGATAATATCGCAGGCGGCAATTGAAGCCAGGGCATTATATATATTATGCTTTCCGGGCACTTTCAAGGTATACTGTCCGAGGTTCCTTCCGTTGTTTTCTACCGAAAATGAGCTGTGCCCCTCCTTATCGTAAACAATATCATGAGCCAGCCAATGGCAGGGATGATCGATTCCGTAGGATATTGCGCTGCAATTTACTTCTTCCATTAACCTGGCTACTAAAGGATCGTCTCCGCAACCAATAACGTAACCGGATTTGGGAACCAGGTTTGCAAAATTAACAAAAGAATCATATATTTGATTCATATCTTTAAAGTAATCCAGGTGATCTTTGTCTATATTTAATATGATTGCCATATAGGGATTAAATTTAAGAAAGCTGTCCATATACTCACAAGCCTCGGTGATAAAATATTCACTTTGACCTATTTGTACATTCCCGCCGATTTCATCCAGCTCACCTCCTACCAGTATGGTAGGATCCAGCCCGGCATGATTCATCATAATTGACAGCATGGAAGTGGTAGTTGTTTTACCATGGGCACCTGCTACTCCGATAGAAAACCGGAAGGTCTCCATGATCTGACCCAGCAGGGTTGCCCGGCTCATATACGGTATGTTTTGTTTTTTAGCTTCCATCAATTCCGGATTGTCATCCTTTACTGCTGCGGTATATACGATTAAATCAGCTTCCCGGATGTTATGCGCATTATGTCCCTGGTATACGGTTGCTCCCTTGCTTTTCAGGCGGGCGGTCAACCCTGATTGCCTGAGATCCGATCCGGAAACCCGGTAACCTCTTTCCAGTAATATTTCAGCAAGACCGCTCATGCTGATGCCGCCGATTCCAATGAAATGAACATGCTTGCCCGCAAAATCTCGTATATGGATCATGGCCTATTCCTTCACTCCTTGCACCGATTTCCTGTAAACAATCAAAAATCCCTTCAAACAAGTCTGCATATCATTCCATGGTATTCATTGCCAGGTTTAGTATTTGCAGATAAACTGCCTAGTATCTGTAATTTAAATTATATCCAAGGACAACTTTTATTATCAACTCAAATAAGAAAAAGTTTATTTTTTCCGGTTGACTTTGTATGGGGTTTGTCCTATAATTATTTATTGTCACGTGAAGTTATATGGGGGAGTACCCAAGTGGTCAAAGGGGGCAGACTGTAAATCTGTTAGCTCAGCTTTCGATGGTTCGAATCCGTCCTCCCCCACCAAAGGCACCTGCTGATTGCGGGTGCCTAATTTTTAAGTGTGGTGATCGGTTGCCAGGCATCAGCCTGCCTGGGCAAGGCGCACTTTGAACTTGTGGGATGAACCTGATGCATACAAGCACTTGAGAGAAGCGCACAGTCGACAATCCTTTGAAGCGTTTGACATAGTTTTTGCATATGATATAATAAATACGCTAACTGAATATCGTAACCTTATCAAGAGAGGTGGAGGGATTGGGCCCTGTGAAACCCGGCAACCGCTTGCATGCAAGACATGCAGGAACCGGTGCTAATTCCCACAAGATATTTAATATCTTGAAAGATGAGGTGCTTTATAAAGAACCATCTTTCAGATGGCTTTTTTTATGTAATACTGCGGACCTGGTTGTAATAATAAAAATCAATCAGCTTTAACCGCTGTTATTGCATATAATAAGAATCCGCTGAACACACAATAAGAATTGATACTGAACTGCGGGGGTCATGTTACATGTACAATATGAGTGCTTTAATCTTTTATAGTTGCATGCACTATTAATTGCAGGAGGGAAATATATGAGTAAGAAATATTTTACTTCGGAATCTGTTACAGAAGGACATCCGGATAAAATCTGCGATCAGATTTCCGATGCAATACTGGATGCCATACTGGAGCAGGATCCCAACGGCCGGGTCGCCTGTGAAACTGCAGTAACCACCGGGATGGTACTGGTTATGGGGGAGATTACCACCAATTGCTATGTTGATATTCCTAAAATTGTTCGTCAGACTGTGGAAGAAATCGGCTACACCAGGGCAAAATACGGGTTCGATGCCGATACTTGTGCTGTATTGACGGCCATCGATGAACAGTCTCCTGATATTGCCATCGGTGTGGACAAGGCACTTGAGCATAGAATGGGGCTGGCCGGCGACAGCAGCGATGATTACAGTACCGGTGCAGGAGATCAGGGAATTATATTCGGTTATGCCTGCAAGGAGACTCCGGAACTCATGCCTATGCCTATTTCACTGGCTCATAAACTGGTAAGGCAACTGGCGTCAGTGCGGAAACAGGGTCTGTTGGGTTACCTAAGGCCTGATGGTAAGGCACAGGTTACCGTTGAATATGATAATAATGTACCTATCAGGGTAGACACCATTGTTCTTTCCACCCAGCACAGCCAGGAGGTTGAACGGGAAACCATCGAAAAGGACATGCTTGAGCATGTTATCAAAAAAGTTGTTCCGGAAGAATTGCTTGATGGAGATACAGTCTACCTGATCAATCCCACCGGCCGTTTTGTAATTGGAGGGCCTCAGGGGGACTCCGGTTTAACCGGCAGGAAAATCATTGTAGACACCTACGGAGGTTACTCCCGGCACGGCGGAGGTGCCTTCTCCGGAAAGGATCCGACAAAGGTTGACAGATCTGCTGCCTACGCAGCCCGCTATGTAGCAAAAAATATTGTAGCAGCCGGGCTGGCTGAAAAATGTGAAATTGAATTGGCTTATGCAATCGGGGTTGCCAATCCTGTCTCCATAATGATTGATACTTTTGGTACCAATTATATTGCCGAGGATAAAATCATTGAACTGATAAAGAGTAATTTCGACCTACGCCCTGCTGCCATTATCAAAAAACTGGATTTGCTTAAGCCAATCTACAGGCAGGTAGCAGCTTACGGCCATTTTGGACGCAGTGATCTGGATCTTTCCTGGGAAAGAACTGATAAGGCTGAGATTCTTCGTCGGCTGGCATTTGGAAACTAACAGGCCGGCACTTATATCCTCCTGTGTGCATAACATATACCATAAGCAAATTGCTGTCTGCTGTTAATGGCGTTTGCCATAGCGTTATGGTTACGGTTAATAGGCTCCCGGACGCGGCTGACTGCAAATGCTTTTCAAAATGGTATATGGACAGGAGGACTTTTTATGTATATAGATACCTACATAGCTATTATGTTATGGGCATTTGCCATCTTTGGTCTGTTCTATTTTGTGCTGCGGGTTTATGCCACTTGGGATTTATACAGGAAGAAAAAGAATAGAGCCTATACCCTGATTATTTCTGCCAGAAACCAGGAAGACGCCATAGAAGGGCTGGTTCGCGGCTTTATTCTCAAGGCCGGGCTGGATTCCACCGAAGAAAAGCTATTGCAGGTTGTCTTGCTGGATTTGGGCTCAACAGATGAAACAGCCAGAATAATGCGGAATCTGTCAGTGAATTATTCCATTGTAAAGCTGGTAAAGCCTGATGATCTGACCGGCTATCTGAAGACCTTGATATAATTTGTATTGACTCTTTGCAAAAGCATACTGTATAATCTTATCAATTATTCAGCACAGGCATGCTTCTCGTCCTACATGGATGGGAAGTTTTTTGTTTCAGACACAAGGGCATCCGGTTTTCGGGCGGATAAAAATTTTATCCTTGAGAGAATTCTGATATTCTTGATGTTTGGTACAAGCATGGTTCATACTATGGGTATTGGTATCACGGTACTTGAAGGAAGGTGCACTTATGATTGTTGTAATGAGGCCATATGCCACTAAGCAGGAAATTCAAAATGTGGAAAAAAGGCTGACGGAACTGGGCTTTCAAACCCATCCCATTTATGGGGAGAGAAAAACCGTTATAGGTGCTGTCGGGGAAAAAAGCCTGGCAGATCCGTCCAGTTTGTCCCATATGCCGGGTGTTGAGGCGATTGTTCCCATTTTGAAACCGTATAAACTGGTGGGAAAGGAACTAAAAAAAGATCCTACCGTGGTGGACGTAGGGGGCGGTGTTCAAATCGGCGGGAAGGAACTGGTTATCATAGCCGGGCCTTGTGCAGTTGAGGGTGAAGAACAAATTTATAGTGTAGCCCAGGCTATAAAAAAATCAGGAGCGAAGATTTTAAGAGGTGGTGCATTTAAACCCCGCACTTCCCCTTATTCCTTTCAGGGCCTGGAAGAGGAGGGCTTGAAACTTCTCTGCAGGGTGAAACAGGATTTGGGCATGCCGGTGATTACTGAAGTAGTGGATACCCGGGATGTGGAGCTGGTCAGCCGGTATTCCGATATCCTTCAGATTGGTGCCCGAAATATGCAGAATTTTCGTCTGCTCAGTGAATGCGGAAAAACAAAAAAGCCGGTGTTGCTGAAGAGAGGCCTGTCTTCCACTATAGAAGAGTGGCTGATGGCTGCTGAATATGTGATGTCGGAGGGGGATACCAGGGTAATCTTATGTGAACGCGGCATCCGAACCTTTGAAAGCGCTACTCGCAATACCATGGACATCAATGCTGTGCCGGTGGTCAAGGAATTATCCCATCTGCCCATCATTGCAGATCCCAGCCATGGCACCGGCAATTGGAAATATGTTAATGCTGTAGCCAGGGCCTTTATTGCCGCAGGAGCAGACGGCCTGATTATTGAAGTTCATCCCGATCCCCAACATGCGGCCAGCGATGGGCCTCAATCCCTGAAGCCCGAAGTATTTGACGAGCTGATGAATGTTCTTAAGCCCATTGCACAGGCGGTAGGCCGCGCCATCTAAAGGGCTGCAGAGAAGTCAGCATTATAAACAATTTCCTTGTAAATTCCAGGTATATCCGATACGATACATATTGGAAGATTGTTTTATTTTAGTCTGCCGGATTGCAGGATAGGGGAAGTGAGTGTAGTATGGCAGAGGTTATTGGAATCGTGGAGGATATCATCTTTCGCAATGAAGACAACGGGTTTTCCGTAATAGAAGTGCGGGAAGAGGGAACCAATCATCTCGTCACCGCAGTGGGCGGCTTTCCATTTATAAGCCAGGGGGAACGAATCCGCCTGGAAGGGGAATGGACCACTCATCCGGATTACGGCCGGCAATTGAAAATGTTGAACTACAGCAGTGCTGCGCCGTCCACCATTGAAGGATTGACAAACTATTTGGCATCCGGCTTGATTAAAGGTGTGGGGGAAGCTACAGCCAGGAAACTGGTCCAGCTTTTCGGCCTGGATGTATTGGATATAATTCAGTTTAATCCGCAGAGGCTGACTGAAGTAGACGGCATAGGTCAAAGGCGTGCGGAAATGATTGCCTCTTCTTTTTCCGAGCAGAAGGAAATTCGTGAAGTCATGATTTTCCTGCAATCCTACGGCATTACAACCGCTTATGCACTAAAAATCTACAAGATGTATGGCGGAAACACCGTTAATGTGGTTCGCGAAAATCCATATAGGCTGGCGGAGGATATAACAGGGATTGGATTCAAAACAGCAGATCGAATTGCCGGAAGCCTTGGGGTGGATATGGATTCTCCATACCGGGCAGCTGCCGGTATAAGATATATACTTTCCGAAGCAGCCGCAGAGGGACACACCTTTTTGCCCAAAGAGGTTTTACTTGAGAAAGCAAGCAAACTATTAGCAATAGACAATTTAATTATTGAAAATTCTCTGACCAATCTGGCATTGACCCATTCCATTGTAATGGAACTAACAGAAGAATATACGGCGGTCTACCGGGCAGGCCTCTATCAGGCGGAAGCCGGGGCTTCAAGGATGCTTCGTGATTTGGCTGTCGGCAATACAATAAAGCAATACAATAACATTGAAGAAAACATTAAGCGCTTTGAAGAAAAAAATCATATTTGCCTGGCAGAACAGCAGCGGGAAGCGGTATGCTCTGCCATGCAGCATGGAGTGCTTATCATTACCGGAGGCCCGGGCACAGGTAAAACCACTGCCATCAATTGCATAATCGACCTGATGGAGCAAAAGGGTTTGAAAGTGGAACTGGCTGCACCTACCGGACGTGCAGCGAAACGGTTGGCCGAAACAACCGGACGGGAAGCCAGAACCATTCATCGTCTGCTGGAATATGGGTTTGGGGATGAGCATGAATATGCTTTTCAACGCAATGAAGACAACCCTGTCAAGGCTGATGCGGTGATTATAGATGAAATGTCCATGGTGGATATTTTGTTGATATTCCATATGTTAAAAGCAATAGCCCAGGGTACCCGGCTTATTATGGTGGGCGATGTTGATCAGCTTCCGGCTGTCGGGCCGGGAAATGTTTTAAGAGATATGATCCAAAGCGAAGTCATTCCTGTTATTCAATTAACTGAAATTTTCAGGCAGGCTCAGGAAAGCATGATAATTGTAAATGCCCACCGGATCAACCGCGGTGAAAATCCCTTTCTGAATGTAACCGACAAGGATTTCTTTTTTGATAAACGGGAAAGCCTTGATGACGTATTGAAAACCCTTATTGATTTGGTTGTCAGAAGGCTGCCCGGGTTTGGAGACTATCATTCTTTGCAGGACATTCAAATACTTGCACCCATGCGAAAGGGAACGATCGGTGTAAATAATCTGAACACGGAACTCCAGAAGGCTCTTAACCCGCCTGCATATAACAAAAAGGAAAAGGCATACGGCCAGGTTGTATTCAGACAAGGCGACAAGGTCATGCAGATTAAGAACAATTACAGGTTGCAGTGGACCAGGCATGGCCAAAACGGAGAAACCTATGAAGGGGAAGGGGTATTCAACGGGGATTTAGGGTTCATACAGGATATTGATACGGAAGAACAAACCTTAACCGTTCTTTTTGATGACGATAAGACGGTGGTTTATGATTTTTCCCAGCTGGATGAACTGGAATTGTCATATGCCATCTCCATACATAAGAGCCAGGGATGTGAGTTTCCCGTTGTAATAATTCCCCTTGTTTCAGGCCCGCCCATGCTGATGACCCGAAACCTTCTGTACACCGGTGTGACCAGAGCCAAGAAGTTGGTGGTATTGGTAGGCAGGGAAAAGACTATCCGGCTCATGGTGCGTAACAACCGTATTGCAAGGCGTTATTCCGGTTTGGATTACCGGTTGAAACAAGCATTTGGGATGGCGTTGTTATGATTAAGGCCCGTTTACTATTGGATGCGGTGCTGGATATTTTATATCCCCGCATAAATTGCATATTATGCGATAAACCCCTGGAGAAGGGGGCAGCCCATGGCATATGCAATCATTGCACCGATACCCTGCCCTTTATTTACCCTCCGCGGTGTACTGTCTGCAGTAAACCTACTGAGGCTGAAAACCTGATGTGCAAGGAATGCAGGCTGCACGGCCATGATTATGATCAGGCTCTTGCTGTATTTGAGTATTCCATTACCATCAGGGAGCTGATTCATCGGTATAAATACGGCGGAGAATACAGCCTCAGCCGTACACTGGGATACTTTATGTCGGAATTGCTGAAGCAATCCACATGGCAGGTTGATATGATTATTCCGGTGCCTTTACACAAGAACAGGCTGAAAAGCAGGGGATTCAACCAATCTGCCCTGTTGGGAGAGTATTTGTCCCGGCGAAACGGGATACCCTGTGAACAGGAAATACTGATTCGAAGTGTGGATACAAAAACACAAACCGGATTCAATCGATACAGTCGGGCTGTTAATTTAAAGAATGCCTTTACAATTGCCAAATCAGATGAGATAAAGCTAAAAAACAGGAATATACTACTGGTAGATGATGTACATACAACGGGGGCGACAGCCGACAGCTGCAGCAAAGTACTGCACCGGGCCGGTGCAAATAAGGTTTATGTTCTTACAACAGCTTTAGTATTGTAAGGAAATGATTTGACCATTACTAAACAAAATCTGCGATTTATAGATGCTGGTAGTTTGTGGTATAATGTATATAGAGAAATAGAGATTTTGGAGGTGTCGGTAGGGTAATGATTATAAAGGAGATTAAGGAGTCGATAAAAGATATAGTAATTAAATACCCCATCAAAAAGATTTCTCTAATCGGGTCATATGCAAACAATACAGCAAATAATGATAGTGATATAGACTTGCTTGTGGAATTTTTTTCTCCTAATATATCTCTATTTACTCTATACAATATAAAAAGCGAGATTGAGGACAGATTACAGAAAAGAGTGGACTTAATTCATGCTCCGATAGAAGAAGATTCGTTAATAACTATAGATAAGGTAATTGATATCTATGAACAATAGAGATCAACAAATTATTAAAAAGGTGCTATCTGAAATATATGTTATCGAAGATCTTATTAAAGGATTCAATTTAGAGAGCTTTTTGGATGACGAGAAAACAAAGCGAGCATGCTGTATGACTCTTATAAATATTGGTGAACTGGTAAAAAATCTTACTGATGAATTTATAAAAAATTTTAATTATATTCCTTGGAAGGCTATTGCTGGAATGAGAAATATTACAGTCCATAAGTATCAGACGTTAAAAATGGGAGACGTATGGGCTACAATCGAAAATGAAATACCATATTTAAAGGTTGAACTAAATAGAATTATCATGGACAGATAGAATTAAGACAAGTCCCGCATAGAGATGGCGGGACCTGTTATATACTCACAACTTGTTAATTAACCTAATTATTTACAAGCAATAAAGAAAAAAGGTTAAAAACAGTCTGGCTTATCATATAATATAATTATCATAAATAAGGAAGGCAGGAAGATAAGTGAAAAGTGGATTAAAGGTACTATTAGCTATAGGTGCTGTTATTCTAATCCTGGTTATTAGTATAACTAGCAGTTACAATAATTTGGTGGCGAGAAGCGAAAATGTAGAATCGGCCTGGAGCCTCATCGATGTTCAGCTGCAAAGACGATATGACTTGATACCCAACCTGGTGGCAACAGTAAAGGAATATGCTGCACATGAAAAAGAGGTTTTTGCCAGTGTAGCGGAAGCCAGATCAAAATTGGCAGGTGCCGGTTCTGTATCTGAAATTGCTGAAGCCGACGCCGAGCTTAGGGGTGCGCTGTCTCGTTTATTAGCCATAGCTGAAGCTTATCCCGAGCTAAAGGCAAATGAAAACTTTATAAATTTACAGGATGAGCTGGCCGGCACTGAAAATCGTATAGCCACCGCCAGGAGGGATTATAATGAGGCGGCCAGGAGCCTCAATACAACTATCCGGCGATTCCCGACCAATATTATTGCCGGAATGTTTGGTTTTGAAAGTGCCGATTATTTCGAGGCATCAGAAGCAAGCAGAGAAACTCCGGATGTAGGTGACCTCTTTGGTGATTAATAAGAATGTCTTCAACAGAAAAACCCCAATTGTATTACTGCTGTGCCTTTTCCTGTTATCATTGGCATCTGTTGCTTATGGAGCGCAATATCCCTCCCATTCCTCTTCATTTTACGTCAACGATTTTGCCAATGTACTGGATTCCTCAACGGAGCAGCTGATTATAAGTACTGCCGGTCAATTGGATGACAGAACAGGGGCACAGGTGGTGGTTGTAACCCTGCCTGATTTGGGCGATCGGCCTTTGGAGGAATATGCTACCGGTTTGTTTCGGGAATGGGGCATAGGCTCTTCAAAGGCTGATAATGGTGTGTTGATTCTTGTTGATGTGGGAGGAAGGCAATCCAGGATAGAAGTAGGGTATGGCCTGGAGGGTATATTGCCTGATGGTAAAACAGGGAGAATTCAGGACAATTGGATGATTCCCTATTTTCAGGAGGGCGATTACAATCAGGGCATCCTCCATGGCTTTGATGCAATAGTTAGTGAAGTGTATTCTGAATATGGAATTGAATATGAAGGCCTGGTTGATTATAACGGCAATCGGCAAGATGAAAGCCAGGTCGCCGGAGAAATTCAAATTCCCGGTCCTGTAATTTTTATTGGAATAATTGTATTAGTCATACTGCTTATCCTGGATAACAGGCTGACCGGCGGCATGTTCCTGAATTTTATTCTTGCCATGCTGTTTCGGGGAGGCAGATACGGAGGCGGAGGCTCCGGCGGCTGGGGTGGCGGCGGGCGCCGGGGCGGCGGTGGCAGCAGCGGCGGCGGTGGCAGTTCAAGGCGCTGGTAGAATGCCCTGACCCTTTGTCAGGGCAGCATCATTTCATACAATAACACCAATAAGCATTTAATCTTCACATTTTTATTATTCTAGCACTATTTTAAGATTTTACATTTCAAATACCTCCTTTTATTATACCAAGTTAAAAACTTCCCTTCTTTATTAAAATTTTCCATGACAAAATTTAGCACCTGCATAGTATATTTGTTTTGGACGGGTAGTTCTCTTTTTGCCCGGACCATATTGGCATTATCAATAATGATAGTGCAATATGAAGATTTCATTTTATTAAGGAGGTATCCCATGAAAAAACTAACTTGTATTCTGTTATGTCTTTTGTTAGTACTGGGTGTATTTTCCATGGCTGCATGTAAAGGAGAGCAACCGGCAGCGCCTGATCCAACCGCCGAGGCTCCCGCACCTGCACCCGAACCAGAACCGGAGCCGGAGCCGGAACCTGAACCTGAACCGGAATTCCCCACTGAGATTCCCGAGGGGCTGAAGATTGGTTACGGTGTATCCACTCTCAACAATGCATTCCATCAATCCCATGCCAACTGGGCGCAAAAGTATGCCAAGGATGAATATGGAGCAGATGTACAGATATTTGACGGCCAGTCAGATGAGAATGTAATGGCACAGAACTTCGACCAGGCAATAGCCCAGGGCATGGATATGGTATCACTTCACATCTGGCAGGGTGAGTCAATCAGAGCCGCAGCCCTGGAAGCTATTGAGAACGGAATGGTTATTAGCACCTACTTTGATGAAATTCCTGATATGCATATTCCTCATACCATGCCGGGAGAAGCTGACGTTTCCTTTGAAATGGGTAAAATAGCAGCTGAAAAATGGCTGGAAGCTCATCCCGACAAGCCGATCAAATTTGTCCAGATTGGCTGGCCCGATCATGAAGGCGTTACCGTAGGGCGTACAGATCCTTTCAGAGAAGGAGTATTGAGTGTAGCACCTGATGCAACAGATCTGGGATGCATGGATGCCAGTGCCGGTGCTGATGCAGCATTTGCTGTAACTCAGGATTTAATCCAGGCTCATCCTGATATCAATATCATATATTCCCAGGCAGCCGACTTGACAGTAGGTGTACTGCCTGCATTGCAGCAGCTTGGCCGTGGTGTTATGGACAATGGAGTACCTATTACAGAAATACTTGTAAGTGTTGACTGTCCGGAAACTGAGTTGATTGAAATTTTCAATCCTAACAGCTCACTTAAAATGTCAATGGGCCTGCCCCCCATGGAGACTGCCAAAGTAAGAATCGATACCCTTATGGATATTTATCTGGGCAAAATCCCACAATTTGATGAGAACGCTGAAACCATATATATTACCAACACCTTGATTGGGTATTGGACCCAAAGCAGTGTAGAAGAAGCTGTTAAATGGTTTAATGAACAATTTGGTGAAAATCTGGCAGTGCCGGTATATGACTAATATCAGAATAGTTTGAAGGGAAAATTGATATAGGAATTTAGGGGAAGGCAGTCTCAATATAATATATAGGCTTTGCATCTATATTTATATATAGGCTTTGCATCTATATTTTGAGGCTGCCTGTTTCCGCATTAATGAGTTGATGGGAGAACTGATACAATGAGGGATTATGTATTGGAAATCAAAGGTTTGGTTAAAGACTTCCCGGGTGTCAGGGCAGTCAATGATGTCAGTTTTAATATAGAAAGGAATACGGTTCACTGCCTGGTCGGTGAAAATGGAGCAGGCAAGTCCACTCTTATTAAAATTCTGACCGGAGCCCTTGAACGGACTGACGGCACCATATTGCTAAACGGTCAGGAATACGTGAGCAACAATCCTGGAGAAGCCAGAAAGAAGGGTATCAGCACGCTGTTTCAGGAACTTAATGTCGTTGATCAGCTTACTGTGGAGGAAAATCTTACCCTGGGCATGGAAGACACCACCTTTGGATTTTTAAGAAAATCAACTAAGATCAAGAAAATGGTTGAGGTATTAAAAGAGATTGAACCCAGCATTGATCCGAAGCAGAAGGTAAAACGACTGAGTGTTGCAAAGAAGCAGATTGTTGAAATCGCCAAGGCTGTAGCTTCAGAGTCGAATATCATCATAATGGATGAACCTACTGCATCCATTTCTGAAAGCGAGATCAAGAGGCTGTTTAAGATAATAAGGGAACTCAAAAGGAATAATGTTACTGTTATCTATATATCCCACAGACTGGATGAGATATTTGAAATTGGCGATTATGTTACCGTAATGCGTGATGGAAAGCATATTGCTACAAAACCCGTAGCCGAGATGGAGGACAGGTCGGAACTTATCAGGATGATGATAGGCAAATCTATAGTTGAGTCATACATTCCCAAGGAAGCAGAGGAAGAGGATATATTACTGGAAGTGAGAAATCTATCAAATGAAAAGCTGAAAAACATTGCATTCAACATTAAAAAGGGTGAAGTTGTAGGGTTCTATGGTTTGGTCGGTGCGGGCAAGACTGAATTGGCCCGGGCAATCTTCGGGGCAGACAGGTATTCAGGAGAGGTTATATTCAAAGGCAAGCAACTGGGGTCAACACCGGCTAAGGCGATAGAAGCAGGAATCGCATTGGTTCCCGAGGAGAGGCGGACCCAGGGAATATTTACAATTCTGACCATTCGCAGCAATATACCTGTCATGAATATGAAGAAAATTTCAAACGGCGGATTTGTGGATGCTGCAAAAGAAAAGCAAGTAGCAATTGAGTATATAGATAAGCTGAAAATCGTAACCAGCGGACCGGAAAAGGAAACAGCCAAGCTGTCCGGAGGCAACCAGCAAAAGCTGGTATTTGCAAAATGCCTGTTTGCCGACAGTGACCTGTTAATATTGGATGAGCCCACCCGGGGCATTGACGTGGGAGCAAAGAGCGAAATATACAGCATTGTAAGACAATTGGCGGAGGGCGGGAAGTCAATCATGTTTCTGTCATCAGAATTGCCTGAAATATTGAACCTCTGCGACAGGATATTTTTGCTCTTTGATGGTGAAATCAAGGCTGAGCTGATTAATGGGCCGGATATCGACAGCCGAAAGATCATACATATTGTCACGGGGGGTGAATAACAATGATAGAGAAAACAAGGAAAGAGGAGCTGAAAACAGGCAGCCTGGGAGAAGGCAGAATCAGCAATTTAACATTTATAAATATTGTAATGATAGGCGTATTGGTTGCCTTGTTCATTGTGGCTTCGCTGATTGTACCCAATTTTTTCAATATCAATACAGTATCAAATCTAATAGCACAGCAGGCGGAAATAATTATTATAGGAATCGGCATAGCATATCTGCTGATTTCAGGATACTTTGACATGTCTGTAGGCGGCATAATAGCCATGGCAGCCGTATTGTGCGCATACTTTTCCCAGGAGAACAGGGGCATAGAGGGCTTGTCCAGCGGGCTGGGTATGAGCTACGGCGTGGCTGCAGCATTAACCGTTTTGATATGCTCCATAATCGGCTTAATTAATGCCTTCCTGGTGGTAAAAATGAATATTGCATCTGTTATTGCCACATTGGCAACCATGGCACTGGCACGAGGTGTGGCACTGATTGTTGCAAGAGGTGCCCAGCGAAACGCAGGCCTTCCTCCGGAATTCAAACAAATCGGTCAGCACACCTTTTTTGCAACCATAAATGTTGCAGTGTTAATAATGGTGATACTGGTGATAGTCGCTCTGATAATTGAAAGAAAAACCGTTTTCGGCAGGCGGATTTTTTTGATAGGGGCCAACAGTGAAGCTGCCAGGCTGTCAGGAATAAAGGTTTCCAGGGAGGTTTCACTGCTCTATATAGCCAGCTCTATTTTGGCAGCCATAACCGGAATAATAATGGCATCCAAGTTTAATGCAGGCAATGCCGCTTTCGGAACGGGATATGAATTTGATGCGCTGGTTGTAACGGTATTGGGAGGTACCAGTATATTCGGCGGTTTTGGATCGGTAACCTGTGTGGTGGTTGGTGCTTTCATACTGGGTATACTCAAAACCTCCGTAAATATGCTGGGCTTTCAACCTGATTTGCAATTGGTAGTGAGCGGCGTGGTTATAATTATTGCCATATTGGCACAAAGGTATGCCATTAACAGGAGAAGCGGCTGAATACAGGATAAGTGAATAACCACACATACAGTAATAAGGAGGAATGGGATGTGGGCCGTATAATTGGAAGGTTTTCCATGAAAACTACAATTAAAAATGTTTATGTTTTCAGTGTATTGATACTGATATTTGTTATATTTACCTCCATGTCAACCAAATTCATAGGCGCACCGAATATTGTAAATATATTGCGTCAATCAGTACCTTTATTTCTTATTGGAGGTGCGGTCACACTGGTGATGATATCAGGGCATATCGACCTGTCAGTGGGAGGCATTCTCGGCTTATGCTCTGTAGTATACAGTTTGGCTGTAAAATCCGGTATGAGCTACTTTGCAGCTGCCCTGCTGACAGTGCTGCTGGGCACCTTGGTAGGTTTTATCAATGGATATTTGGTAATGAAACTGAATATAGTACCATTGATAGCAACCCTGGCTACCATGACCCTCAGTATCGGAGTCGGGAAGCTGCTGACGCCCAGGGGGGTGGGATTGATCAAGCAGCTTCCAAGAGGCATGGAAGGATTTATGAGAACTTCTGTTTTATTTGGATTACCCTTAGCCTTTTATATTGCTGTCATAGTCGTGGCTGTTCTTGTAATTATTCAGAAGAAAACCGTATTGGGGAAATATGCTGCAGCTATAGGCGGCAATAGAACAGCTGCTGAGCTGTCAGGAATCAATGTGATTAAAAACGTATGGCTTATGTATGTAATTGTCGGATTCTGCAGTGCCTTGGCCGGCATAGCCAGAACAAGTTATCTTCATCTTGGCGATCCCGGAACCGGTCAGGGTATGGAAATGGATGCAATGATTGTGGTTGTACTGGGCGGAACCCATTTCTTTGGCGGTGAGGGATCAGTTTGGAGAACAATGATAGGTGTATTGGTGCTGATGTCGTTAACGGCAGGAATGCAGGTAGCCGGTGTTCCTCCCTATTGGCAGTATTCCATCAGGGGGGCGGTTTTGATTTTTGCGCTGCTTGTTGACATAGCGGTTAAGGAGAGAATAGTGGATTAGCTCTTGTAATTTATCTGCTCAATATGCCTGTTTAAATTTTCTTAGTTTTCAAAAATTATTGTTGACATTTGTTATAGAATATGTAATAATCATGCTAACAAAAGTTATAGAAAATGTTTGCAATTAGGGGGAGGGGAAGGATATTGGGTGCACCATCGAGAATAAATGATGATTTGAACATCAATCGAATCAATTCAATTGTCAGGGAAGTTATAGACAACTATATAAAAACCAAAAATAGAACCTTCAATTCATCAGGCAGATATATAACCCATGACGCAAACAGTTATGACAAAAAACTAGCCAAGGTCCTGGAGCATTCTATGATCATACCCAATGCCACCGCAGCAATGGTTGAGCAGTTTTGTGCCGAGGCTGTACGGTATGGTTTTGTAAATGTCAGTGTGCCGGTTTGCTTTGTTAAAATGGCAGCAGAGCTGCTTAAAGGTACAGGTGTAAAAACCTCGTCCGCAGTTTCATTTCCTTACGGTAATACAACCACCAGGATGAAGGTTGAAGAAACCCTGGAAATAATTAATCTTGGTGGTGTTGAAATCGACTTACCCATCAATATAGGCATGCTCAAATCCGACGATGTTCAATCAATAAGCAGAGAAATTAAATCTGTACTGGAAGCAGCCGGCCAAAGGGCGCTAATCAAGGTTGTGGTTGATCTGGGACAGTTAACCCGTGAAGAGCAAATAAAAATCGCCCTGATTGCACAGATGTCCGGTGCCCCCTTTTTAAAGGTTGCCGCCGGTTCCAAACCGGATGGAGTAACCCAGGAAGACATTAAGATGATCAGAGCTGCAGTAGGCAGCAACATCGGTATTAAAGCCGATGGCGGTATCAGGAACCATGAGGCTGCAGTGAAAGTGATTGAAGCAGGCGCCAACAGGATCGGTGCAAGCAGATCAGTGAAAATTGTTACATTCGGCTGAAGCATATGGATTTGAAAATTGAAATACCTTGACAAGTGTCTTGTTATGGCATAAATCACACTAATAATAATATAAGGATTATTTTAATTTATACAGGGGAGGGGTTTGTAATGGCAACATGTTTGGAGAAGAAGGTGTGTGTAGTAACGGGAGCAGCAAGAAGCATAGGTTTGGCTGTTGCAGAGAGGTATTGTCAGGACGGTGCAAGGGTGGTAATGATTGATATCAACCCAGAGGTGGAAAAACAGGCAGAGCGTCTGGCATCCGAAGGACATGATGTAAAAGCGTATGTTTTGGATGTAACAGATCGTGATGCAGTACATAAGGTATTTGATGAAATATATAATGAATTAGGCCCGGTATATGCATTGGTGAACAATGCAGGCATCGTTGACCAAAGGCCGTTTGAAGAGATAACAGCAGAGCAGATGGACAGGCAGATGCGGGTCAATGTAAGCGGTACTCTGTTTTGTACCCAGGGTGCTATCCGCGGCATGAAGGAAAACAAGGCAGGTAAGATTATTAATTTCTCATCAAAGTCCGGCAAGACAGGCTCAGCTCTGATGGTCCATTATTCAGCTGCCAAGGGGGCTATTATTGCCCTGACCCAGGCACTTGCATATGAATTGGCTGAGCATAAAATCAACGTGAATTGTGTATGCCCCGGAATCACTGATGAAACCGGTGTTTGGGGCGAGGTAAGCAAGGGCTATATTCACAACCTTAAACTGCCCAGAGAAGAGGTTATTAAAAAGTTTACCGCCAAGATACCGCTCAAAAGGCTCACTTCTATCCAGGATGTAGTAGAATTTGTTCACTTCTTAACCGTAAGCGGCGATTATTGCACAGGCCAGGCCTTTAATATAACCGGCGGAAGGGAGATGCACTGATAATGGCCAATAATGCAGGTGCAGGCAATAGTGTGGTCTATTATGCACCGGGGGATGTAAGAATAGAAGAAATGAAGCCTATAGAGAGCACGGGCGACGGTGAGGTAACAATAAAGGTGGAAGCCTGTGCCATCTGTGGTACTGATATAAAATCCTATCTGAAGGGCAATCCAAGGATTAAGCCTCCTATGATAATGGGTCATGAGTTTTGTGGTGAAATCATAGAGGTTGGAAGTAATGCAAACGGGTATAAAGTGGGCCAGAGGGTAACCATGGCCACAACCATAGGCTGCGGTGATTGTATATATTGCAATCAGGGCAGAACCAATCTATGCAGAAGCGCTGAGGCAATAGGTTTTCATTATCCCGGTGCCATGGCAGCTTATGTAAAAATACCTGCCAAGGCTGTAAGGCAGGGACATCTGGTTGATGTCGGCGAACTGGACAGCGACCTGGCTGCATTGGGTGAACCCTTATCCTGTGTAGTAAACGGTCTGGGCCGGGTTCCAATAGAAAAAATCGGCTCAGCACTGGTGCTGGGTTTGGGGCCGCTGGGAATGCTGCATGCTGTAACCCTCAGGCAAAAGGGTGTAGAAGATGTCAGCTGTGTGGAATTTCCAGGCAGAAGAGCGCAAATGGCACGGGAAATGGGCTTTACTGTTGTAGATCCGGCTAATATTGACAATGCCTGCCTGGACCTGTCACAAGGTGAAGGCTTTGATTTGGTAGTTATAACTGCTCCCAGCAATCAGGTTCAAAGTAATGCAATGAAATATGCTAAAAAGGGAGGTTACGTATCATACTTTGCCAGCCTTCCCGTAGGGGATGAGTTTATCAATATAAACAGCCGGACCCTGCATTACAATGAGCTCATTGCATACGGCACATCAGACTCTACAGCAGAACATGTCAAAGAAGCAGTCAGTATGCTTAGAAAGAATCCGGATGCCTACAGACCTCTTGTTACCCATAAGCTTTCTATGACTGAATTCCATAAGGCAATGGATATTATTAAAGAAGGCAGTGCTGTTAAGGTTGTACTTGTACCGTAAGGGGGTGAAGATATGAAATTGGTGGGCATAGGGGATTTGTTTATTCCCAAGGATTATATTAAAAACGGATTTCAGCCGTTGGACAGCCTGGGTGTTGATGTAAATGTAATCGATTGGGAATTGAAGGATTTTACTGAGCTTCAAAACATAAACCTGCTGGTTGAAAATGGGGGCAGTGAAGCTTATGAGCCTCCGGAATACATATTTGATGCAGTTGAGGATGCTGACATAATAATAACGCAATTCTGTACCGTTAACAGCAAGATGATTGACAGATGTAAAAACCTGAAGGTAATAGGGGTGCTTAGAGCGGGGTATGAGAATATAAATGTGGATTATGCAAGCCGGAAAGGAATACTTGTTTACAATACTCCGGGCAGAAATGCTGATGCAGTTGCCGACTTCACCGTAGGGATGATGATAGCTGAATGTAGAAATATTGCCAGAGGTCATTTGGGCTTGAAGGAAGGAATATGGATAAGAGAGTATCCGAATTCTTCTTACATACCGGATTTACCTGGGAAAACAGTCGGCATTGTAGGCCTGGGGGAGATTGGCTTGAAGGTTGCAAAAAGGCTGACAGGCTTTGATATGAAAATTATCGGTTATGACCCCTATGCCAAGAAAGTCCCTGATTATATCAGCCTGGTGCCCTTAGAGGAGCTAATGAGAGAGTCTGATTTTGTTACAATTCACGCAAGACTCACCAAGGAAACCGAAAGAATGATAAACACTGAACTCATTAGTTTAATGAAACCTGCCTCATATCTAATCAATACATCCAGATCTGCATTAGTGGATGAAAAAGCCCTGTACCGGGCATTGAAAGAGGGCAGACTGGCCGGGGCTGCATTGGATGTATTTGATGTGGAGCCTCCCGGTATCGATTATCCCCTTGTTAAGCTTGATAATGTAACAATTACTCCTCACATGGCCGGAGGATCCAGCGATGCATTTCTGAATTCTCCCAGGAAGCTTGCTGCTGAAATAGCAAAGATTTGGGAGGGAAAGCCGTCCGGAAATCTGATTAACAAAGAACTGTTTAATGACTTCATAAAAAGACAGTTTTTTCGGTTTGAACAAAAGAAGTTTGACAAGGAGGCATAGCAATGTATGCAGCCAGGGTAATAGGAACGGTTGTGTGTACCACCAAGGATGAGAAACTAAGCGGTAGAAAAATGCAGGTGGTACAGCCTGTAAACCTTCTTAATCTTGAGGATGAAGGGAAGCCTGCTGTGGCCATAGATACGGTGGGAGCGGGTGAGTCGGAGATTGTACTGGTGGTTGGCGGAAGCTCTGCGAGACAGACCCATTTGACCAATAATACGCCGGTTGATGCAGTGATTATGGCAATTGTTGACTATATCGACATTGAGGGCAACAAGATATATGACAAGCATAAATGGAAGGCAGGGGTATAATGCATCTCGCCAGAGTTATCGGAAGTGTTGTTGCCACAGATAAGGATGAACGGTTGGTGGGAGTTAAGCTGCTGGTTATTCAGCCCATTAACAGCAGGGGTGAAGACAAAGGCTCGCCTATAGTAGCAGCCGATTCAATAGGGGCCGGATATGGAGAGACCATATTTTATGCCCGGAGCAGGGAAGGTGCAATGCCGCTACCCCAACCAAATGCCTGTGTAGATGCAGGGATAATCGGCATAATTGATTCTATCCATGTGCCTATAACAGACGAGGGAGGATAATAATGATTCTGGCCAGGGTGATCGGAAATGTTGTTGCCACCCAGAAAAACCCTCATCTTTCTGGGAAAAAGTTGATGCTGATACAGCCAATAGACCTGAAGGGCAACCCGGCGGGTTCCGAACTGCTGGCTGTCGATGCTGTCGGAAGTGGTATAGGAGATCTCGTGATAGCAATTGCAGAGGGACGTTCTGCCAGACAGGTCATTAAGGCAGAGGACCCCAATACACCTGTTGATACCGTTATTGCCGGTGTAGTGGATGAGGTTATCACAACCCAGGGATCCCTATATTTATTTGATACTATGCAGGGAAGGTGAAAATGAATGGATATAAACCATTTGATTGAAGAAATAACCCGCGAGGTTATGAAAGAGCTGAACAAATCGCCGGATTCAGGCAGAATGCAGTCAGGTTACAACGCTGAATACGCAAAATATGTGGATCATACCGTTTTAAGGCCGGATACTACCAGAGCTACCATAGAAAAGTTTTGCAGAGAGGCAAAGGAATATGGGTTTGCTTCCGTATGTGTAAATCCAACCCATGTAAAGTACGTAGCTGAGCTGTTAAAAGGAAGCAGTGTAAAGGTATGCACGGTAATAGGATTTCCACTGGGGGCCAACACGTCCTTTGTTAAGGCGGCAGAGGTGCGGGATGCATTGGCCAATGGTGCTCAGGAAGTGGACATGGTGATTAATATCGGCGCACTCAAGGACAGAGACTATGATCTGGTATCCAGTGACATCAAAGCGGTAGTGGATGCAGCCGCAGGACGTGCAAAGGTAAAAGTTATTATTGAGACCGGTTTATTGACTGAGGAAGAAAAGATCAAAGCTTGTCTTCTTGCTAAGAATGCCGGAGCGGATTTTGTCAAAACCTGTACCGGTATGTCCGTAGGTGAAGCAACTCCTGAGGATATAGCACTTATGAAAAAGACGGTAGGATCCACGATGGAGGTTAAAGCTTCAACCGGCATTAAGACAAGAGAAGATGCTGATAGGCTTATAAAAGCAGGTGCTACCCGGCTTGGCACCAGCTCCGGAATTGCCATCGTAAAAGGCATCTCACCACAGCTGGCAGCAGCAAAATCCAGCTATTAGGATGTGAGTTTAAATGGATTATTTAGATAAAGATATTTTGTCCATTCAGCAAACCAGGGACCTGTTAAAAAGAGCAAAACAGGCTCAAAAAGTGCTGGCCGGTTTTACTCAGGAAAAAATTGACTCAATAGCGGAGGCAATGGCTGAAGCAGGCTACAAAAATGCTGCCAGGCTGGCAGATATGGCTGTCAATGAAACTGGAATCGGCGTTGTAGCTGATAAGGTAGTAAAAAATGAATTTGCCAGCAAAAATGTTTGGGAATACATAAAAAATATGCGGACTGCAGGTGTCATATCAGAGGACAGAGAAAAAGGCATTATTGAAATAGCAGAGCCAATGGGGGTAATAGCCGGTATAATTCCCACCACTAATCCTACTTCTACTATAATATTCAAAGCCATTATTGCTGTGAAGGCTCGTTGCAGTATCGTTATGTCTCCTCATCCAAGGGCTATTAAGTGTTCAAGGGAAGCCGCCCGTATCATGGAGGAGGCTGCTGTGTCCGCCGGTGCTCCGGAAGGTGTTGTATCCTGTATTGAAAATTGTACCCGGGAGGCCACACAGGAGCTTATGCAAAGCCCTATGACAGCAGTAATCCTGGCTACCGGAGGCTCAGCCCTGGTCAAAGCCGCTTACAGCTCAGGCAAACCCGCGTTCGGAGTGGGTCCTGGCAATGTACCTGCTTTTATTGAAAGAAGTGCTGATATTGATCGGGCAGTTTGTGATATCATTGCCAGCAAAACCTTTGACAATGGTACCATATGTGCATCAGAACAGGCTGTTGTAACTGAAAAAGTGATTTCTGACAAGGTAATTGAAGCCTTTAAAGCCAACGGTTGTTACTTTCTTTCACCGGAGGAGATTTTCCATGTTGAGAAAGCCGTTATTCTCCGGGGTGGAGGTGTAAATCCGGAGGTTGTCGGGAAAAGCGCTGCAGAGGTTGCAAAAATAGCAGGCATAGCGGTTCCTGACAATACCAGGATTCTTATAGCTCGTATGTTTGGTGTAGGCAGATCATATCCACTTTCGGCAGAGAAGCTCTGTCCTGTTCTGGCTTTCTATATTGAGGAAGACTGGCAGAGTTCATGTGACAGGTGCATCGAGCTGCTGAATTATGGGGGGCTGGGTCACAGTTTGGCCATACATTCCAACGATAGAAATATCATTATGGAATTTGCGATGAAGAAGCCAGTTTTCAGAATATTGGTAAATACTCCGTCATCACAGGGTGCAATAGGGTTTACCACCAATCTGCAGCCCTCCTTAACCCTTGGATGTGGATCGTGGGGTGGAAATGTAACAGCGGATAATGTCGGGCCGCAGCACTTGATTAATAAAAAGCGATTAGCCTATTCAAATACAATCTCTTCCTGTTATCACTATACCATCGAGGAGATTGAGAAGGCTGTTGCCAGGTATTTAAGTGCTGTGTAAGCAATATGCCGTATATGTATAATTATTCACCTGTGATGGGTTGTTATAGCAATCTGCAAATTATTATCTACATTAAATGATTAGGAGGTCAAAAACAACATGGATGCTTTAGGAATGATTGAAACCAGGGGGCTGGTTGGCGCAATCGAGGCGGCAGATGCAATGGTTAAAGCTGCAAATGTACATCTGATTGGTAAGGAAAGATCCGGCGGCGGCCTGGTAACAGTTATGGTGAGAGGTGACGTAGGTGCTGTAAAGGCGGCAACGGAAGCCGGATCGGAAGCAGCCAAACGTGTGGGAGAGCTGATCTCAGTTCATGTTATACCTCGTCCCCACGGTGAAGTGGAAGGGATTATTCCCGGGGGCAAGCAGGAGAAAATCCAAAAAAGCGGTGCCGGCAAGGCATAAAGCTTAATCAGACGAAACGAATAAAGGGAGGCAATGAAAATGGAAAATGCATTGGGAATGGTAGAAACAAAAGGTTTGGTAGGGGCTATTGAAGCAGCAGATGCGATGGTAAAGGCTGCAAATGTACATCTTATTGGCAAGGAAGTCATTGGAGGCGGGTATGTAACAGTTATGGTAAGAGGCGATGTGGGCGCTGTGAAAGCAGCAACTGATGCAGGGGCTGCAGCAGCAGATCGGGTAGGAGAGCTTAAGTCCGTACATGTAATTCCCCGTCCTCATGCAGAGGTTGAGACCATACTTCCCGGCTACAAGTAATGCGATTGATTTAATTATACAGGTGGTGATACCAATTGGAGCAGGACTTGATTAAGAGTATAGCAGCCAGAGTTGCTGCTGAGCTGATGAGGACAAATTCTTCTGCCCCGAGGCGCCACTTAATCCCTACGGGGGTATCAAATCGTCATGTCCATTTGTCGGAAGTACATGCAAATATGCTTTTCACCAATGGTTTGACCAAGTACAGGGATTTATCTCAACCGGGTCAGTTTGTTGCCGCTGAAACTGTTATTCTTGCAGGACCCAAAGGCTCTATAGAGAGGGTGAGAGTACTCGGTCCTGCAAGGGGACAGACCCAGGCTGAGATATCCGTAAGTGATGCATATAAGTTGGGAGTCTCAGCCGATATCAGAGAATCCGGTGACATTCAGGGAACTTCGGGCTTGACAATTATAGGTTCCAATGGTTCGGTTCAATTGGATGGGGGAGTAATAGTTGCAAAACGACATATTCATATGACGCCGGAGGATGCAGCGTTCTTTCAGGTTCAGGACGGTGATATTGTTCAGGTAAGGGCTGCCGGTGAACGCGGTCTTATATTTGATCAGGTAGCAGTCAGGGTAAATAAGAACTATGCATTGGAATTCCACATAGACTTTGAAGAGGCTAATGCGGCAGGGTTAAAACAGGGTGACCTTGTCAGCATAGTAGACAGAGGAGTCTACTGTGCAGCACCTGGGGCGGACGATACGGATTCCGGTTATCCTATACGGAATGAGAGCAAAAAAGGTCTGACATTGGTTACGGAAGAAGCTGCTAAAAATGCGCTGGATAATCTATATATAAAGCCTGGGGGAATCATAACTCCGCTGGCTAGAGACATCATTAAAGAGAAAGGCATTAAGGTGATATATTTGAAATAACCTTTAGGAGTGGTAAATGTGTCTAAGGTTATAACCTTAAATGACATTGCAGGCATGGGAGATAAAAAGCAGCTGGTCCTTTCAAAGGATATGATAATAACCCCATCTGCACGGGATTGGGCCTATGAGCATGGCATCCGTATTGTAATGGGAGACGATCTGAGCTTGGAAGGAACAGAAGAAGAACAGGGAAAAACCAGGTTACTTAATACTACGATTGATTGTATAGTAAAGCAAATGAAGGCGTGTAATATGCCTGTGAATAAGGATGAAATGACTGCTATTGTAAAGACCTGTCTTGAAAGAATGAACTGTATCGTTGAATAATAGAAAATTGGGCGTATTGGTGGGATATTATGGGTAAATATCTGCTTAGCATTGATAATGGGCTTACAGCCACGAAAGCAGTGCTGTTTCACATCGATGGCAGGCAAATCCAATCCTCTCTGCAACAAACTCCTGTAATAAACCGCGGTGCTTTCTCTGAGATTGATATGAATGAGCAATGGGCAAGAACTGCAAAGTGCATTAGCGATGTAATAAAAAAAGCAGGGATCAGCCCTTTGCAGATTGTTGCAATAGGCGGTACCGGCCATGGAGCAGGACTCTATCTCCTTGACAGAGAGGATCAGCCTCTTGGTATGGCTGTCACCTCAATGGACAACAGATCATCTGGTATTGTAAAAGGCTGGCAGGATGAGAATATCACTGCTTATGACATGACATTGCATCCGGTTTGGGCCGGCCAGGCGATTCCCATACTAAGATGGCTGAAAATCAATGACTATGACCGGTATAATCAAATACATAAAATTCTGTCAGTTAAGGACTGGATCAAATACAAACTTACCGGATGCAGTACCTGTGAATATACGGATGCCAGCAATTCAGGCCTGATTAACCTTAGAACATGCAGCTATGACAAGGAAATTCTCAGCATATACGGCATCGAGGAAATGTATGAGAAGCTGGCACCCTTGAGCGGCAGCTCAGAGGTAATAGGATACGTAACCGGCGAGGCAGCTGCACAAACGGGGCTGGTTGAAGGTACGCCTGTAACTGCAGGATTATTTGATGTGGTATCCTGTGCTTTGGGCAGCGGTGTATACGATGACAGCCTGTACAGTATGATTGCAGGTACCTGGAACATAAACTCCGGTATTGAGAAGGATATTGTTAATTGTGACTCCAATACAAAATGTTCATTATTTGCAGATGGAACAAACTATATATATGTTGAGTCCAGCGCTACTTCTGCAGTTAACCTGGAATGGCTGGCAGACAACATGACAACCGGGTTTGGAAGCCCGGTATCAGATAAAGGCGAATTATACAAAGCTATAGATATCGAAGTAGAAAAACTTAAACCTGAAGAATTAAATATTTTCTATTTGCCATTTCTCCACGATTGTTATCTGGCAGAAGGAGTGAATGCCGGCTTTTTCGGCATCAGAGCTGAGCATAATATATTTCATATGTTCAGGGCTGTATTCGAGGGAGTGGCTTTTGCCCACAGAATGCATATAGATAATTTAAGAAAGGGAGGAATCATCAGAAGCAAAGCAGTGCTGTCTGGTGGTGCTTCCAACAGCGATGTATGGTGCCAGATCTTTGCCGATGTATTGAATATTAAGGTGGAAACCACTGAATCATCTCAGGCAGGGGCTTTGGGAACTGCGGCCAATTCCGCAATTGCGATAGGCTTATACAATGATTTTGAAACTGCGGTTTCCAATATGGTAAAAAAGGCACGTACCTATTATCCCGGAGAAAACTCTGATATCTATCAATCGAAATTTAAGGCTTTCAAGGAACTGATAGAAAAATTGGCAGGCAATAACTAACAAAGGTGGATAGAACATGGATTTTAATCTGAAAGGTAAAACGGCAATTGTAACAGGGGGCGGAAGCGGTCTGGGAGCAGCTATATGTGAAGTTCTTACCCAGGAAGGCGCTAATGTGATAATCAACTATATAGTGGATGAAGCAAATGTGTTCAAATATTCCGATTATCTGAGTGAAAAGTATGGGACAAGATGTATACCGCTTTATGGTGACATCACCAATGCCAGGGATATTGATAATATTATTGAAAGAGCTGACGACTTCTATGGAAGAATTGATATATTGGTAAATAATGCAGGAGTATGGCCTACTAGATATGTCAAGGATATGTCAGATGAGGAATGGAATAGAGTAATTGAAATCAATCTGACAGGTACATTCATGTTCAGTAAGAGATTAGTCAATTATCTGTTGAACCGTAAGGCCAGGGGCAAGATCATTAATATTGTTTCACAGGCTGCATTTCACGGATCTACATCCGGCCATGCCCACTATGCTGCGGCTAAGGGCGGGGTTGTTACATTTACCGTATCTCTGGCCAGGGAAGTGGCCCCCCATGGTATCAATGTGACAGCGGTGGCACCGGGTATGATGCGCACCCCGATGAACAAGGACGCCCTGGCTGAGAGAGAGGAAGAATATCTGAAAAGAATTCCCCTGGGCAGAATTGCCGATCCCAGGGAAGTGGCCTACACTGTTGCATTTCTTGCATCAGACAAGGCGGATTATATAACGGGGGCCACCATAGACGTAACCGGCGGAATGCTGATGAGGTAGAAAATAAATTATTAAAAAATACATAGGAGGTAGATAGGAGCATGATTAAGGATTTCAATCATTATGTACCGGTCAGAGTGGTGTTTGGAGCCGGTAAGCTGAATGAAGCAGGGAAATATGCAGCTAAATATGGTTCCAAGGCCCTAATAGTTACTACGGGATCGTTCTTTAAGGAAATCGGCCTTGTGGACAGACTAATCAATATTTTAAAGGAAAGCGGTGTTGACTCCGAATATTACCATGATGTCAGCCCGAATCCACTGAGTACCGAAATTGATGCCGGCGCAGAATTAGGCCGAAAAACCGGCTGCGAAGTTGTCATTGGCCTGGGTGGCGGAAGTGCAATTGATGCCGCAAAGGGAATGGCTATTGCAATGGGACACAATGAACCTATATGGGATTTCTGCCCTGCAGGACCTGTTGTAAAACAGCCCACTGACAAAACCTATCCCATCATTGCAATTACCACAACATCGGGAACCGGCAGCCACATCTCACCCTTCTCTGTAATTACCAACCCTGAAACCGATCAAAAACCCGGCATGGGCAGCGATTTTATCTATCCCAGGGTTGGTATAGTTGATCCTGAACTCATGTTATCCATGCCAAAAGAAATAACTGCTGCTACAGGCTTTGATGTTTTAGCTCATTCTATCGAGGCGTATACCAGTAAAATTGCATCACCTATGAGCGACATATATGCTGAAGAGGCAATCAGACTGGTGGGCAGATATTTAAGAAAAGCCGTGACAGAGGGTAATGACCTGGAAGCCCGTTCAGCCATGGCATATGCTGATACACTGGCCGGATTTGCCATGTCCCTTGCAATAAACACAATATGCCATGGTCTGTCTCATGCAGTGGGAGGTATAAGCGGAACTGTCCACGGTGAAACCCTTGCTGCCATGACACCTCATACCATGAGATTCAGCATGAACCAGGATCCGGAAAAATACAAGAAAATTGGCTTGCTCTTAAGAGACGAAACCTGCGAACAGGTAATAAGTGAATTTACACCGGAAGATGCGATCCAGGAGGTAGAAAAGCTCATAAAGGACATTGGACTGGATATACCCCTCAGTAAGCAGGGAGTTGAGGAAGCAGATCTCGAAAGAATCGCTGATGCAGCCTTCGAGTACATGAGCGGGGCATTTGATCTTGACCTGAGAACGCCGACCAGGGAAGATATCATAAATATCCTCAGGGCATCTTTCTAGAGCTCATTGAATTAAAGCATAATATAATTCCGTATATTAGGGCCGGGGCTTAGGATACAATTTAATATTCCATAACCTTTGTGCCCTAATATGCTTAAATATTGCTGATTCGATTTCAGCGAATCATCCTATTATGAAAGCACCGTATGTATGATATAATAATATACACAATTTGAAAATAACGTGTTAAAAATGCAAAGATGACTAATTTTTGCCCGGTAAATAACATACCCATTATAGTACGGAACAAGCTGAGTTATCCGGCTTCCTTGAAATTTTGCTGAATAACCTTGTTGCTTAATATACGCTTTATATACAATGTAACTGTTTGTATTAAATGAACAGGCCCTGATAAATTTGATTTTGGGCAACTGGAGGGGTATATGGAACTAAAGGCATTTGAAGAGTTTGTTTATATCATATTAGTCAATGCCAGTCAGACAGCCTCTCATGAAGAAGCACAGGTAACCCATACGCTTTTATCAGATTTAAATGCATTCTATAAGCACATGATAACAGACGATGATATAGTCTTATTAACCGAAGAAATAAATGCTCTCAGGCATTATTTCGGCATTCAAAAAATCAGGTACGGAAAGAGGTTTGATATATACATTCACGATACTGCAGATGGTGAAATATTTATAGAACGTTTTGCAATAATAAATTTTGTTGATAACACCTTTAACAGCCTGCTTAACCGATATGAATGTTTTTTTCGGATTGATATTTCAGTTGTAATTAAAGAACGCACTATCTTACTGGAGATCACAGTCGACGTAAAGAGCGAGAAGGAATTCTACAGAAAATCCTTTATAAAGCGAGGAGGGCGCTTATGCACAAGCTCATGATAGTTGACGATGAATTTCTTTCCAGATTTGTAATCAAGTCGCTGATACAAAAGAACTTTCCTGATATTGAGATAGTAGCTGAACCGGAAAATGGCAGGCAGGCAATAGAGTATGGTTTAAATCTCAAGCCTGATATCATTGTTATGGATATCAGAATGCCTGGCTTGAATGGATTTGAGGCATCCAGAGTAATACTTAATGAGTTACCAAGCACTCAGATTCTAATCCTCACTGCTTATGACAAATTTAATTATGTAAAGGAAGCTTTGGATTTGGGAATAAAGGGTTTTTTGTTAAAACCCATCAATGAAGAGGAAGTAGTACAGAGTATTCGAAAGCTGATAAATGAAATTGAAAAAAGGGAGCGTCATTCTGATCAAAATGTTCATGTGGAGGAAAAAATAAAAACGGTCAGACCCCTGATAGAAAATGAGCTGATATCAGCTTTTATAACAGGCGATTTTGATGCTGAAAAGATAGAAAGCTATAAAAGGCTGTTAAATGAAAAAGATATTGAATCCGGCTTCTTTATGCTGATTACACCGGCTTATAGCTATATAAGGCAGGAAAACAGGGAGGTAAGCTTTAAAAAAATCAGAGAGAGAATATATGAAGTAGTATCCGGTCATCCATTGCTGCTGAACAGATGCCTGTTCAGCAGTAAAATGGGCAGCACTATTGCAGTGTTCCATACAATGAAAAATGACAAATCAGAAATGATACTGATGAGGGAAGCGCAGGTAATCGGCATTGGTTTGGCAAATCGAATTAAAACCATTGCCAAGATTGATACTGCTATTGGAATAGGAAGTGTACATGCCGGATTCGATAATTTTTGTAAGTCTTACAGCGAGGCTAATATAGCCCTGAAAAGAGCATTGAAGACAGGAGGAGTTGTACACTACAATAGAATTAAGAAAGATCATATTACACCTGCCAATATTGAGTATCCTATGGATCTTGAGACTCTCATTGTTGAGCAGGTAAAGCTTGGCAAGGTTGATGAGGCCAAAGAGGCTGCCTGTGAATTTATTTCTCAGGTTATTAACAACAACGACAATATTGAAGTAATTAAGGAATCACTAAATGAGTTAATAACCGTACTGAAAAGAACGGTGGTAATGAGTGGAGCAAAACTCAATCAATACTGTAATTCCAGCATGCTGACGGAGCTTGGGAATTTGAAAGAGATTGACGAGATTGCTGTTTGGAGCAAGAGATGTTTATTTAACCTGATTGAGCATACTGAGAGCAAAGAAAATGTTAAATCCGAATTAATCGGTCGTGTAATTGATTATATTAATAAGAACTTCAGCAATGAGATTACACTAAACCAAATTGCCGATGAAGTGAGATTAAGTCCCCAGTATCTAAGCAGAATATTTAAGGAGAATTATGGAGTAAATTTCATTGATTATATTACTAAAAAGCGAATAGAACAAGCTGAGAAATTATTGCTCAACAGCCGTAAAAGCATTAAAGAGATAAGCAGCCTCGTCGGTTACGTAGATGCTAATTATTTCAGCCGCATTTTCAAAAAAGACACCGGATGTTCCCCAAGACAGTTCAGATTACAAAAGGCCATGGGAGAGCATTAATGAAGAAAGCAAAACGTAACAATACCTTGATGAAAAAGCTTATCAAATACTTTCTTGTAATCATCTTCTCCCTGGTGTTGATCAGCGCATATATTTCATATAACTTTAAATCCTTCTATACCAGTGTTTACTCCATGCTCAGCAGGGCGGTGGACACCTATCAAATAATAATGGGGGTGGGTGATCTCTATCAAAAAACCGAAAATTATGTTCAAAGCGGCGTTGATAATTATTTAGCCGAATATAAACAAAACATTCAGGAACTCTATATTAACCTGGAATTGCTCAAACAAGACAGCGACGGCGAGGAATACCAAAAGATAAGAGAAATTGGGAACATGATCCAAAGCTTCGATGAAAAGGCCAATCAGGTATTCGCAGACTATCAGCAGGATGTACAACCTGTGTTTATCTATGAGTCTATATCAGAGATGTCCAGATTAAAAAGCTATATTGAGGATGATGTGAAGGGAATACTGTTAAATCAACTCAGTAACATAATGATATATTATGGGGTTTTCTGGGAATATATCGGCAATAGAGAGAATCTGGTTTATATCCTGAATGCTTTGATAATTGCACTGTGCATTTTCCTTGCAATTCGCTTTTCAAGGCATATTTCTCAGCCAATACATCAATTGGCAGCCAGGCTGCAAAGGGTTGCAGGGGGAGATCTTCAGGCAGATACCATTGAAATTCACACAGATGATGAGATAAATACGGTAATTGAGTCCTTTAACTATATGATACTGAAAATAAAGGAGTTAATTGAAGAAATCAATACAAAGGCAGGCATAGAAAAGGAACTTCATAAGCAGCAGATTAAAAACCTGGAGATGTCTACCTTATTGAATCAATCGGAATTGAAGTTTCTTCAGTCGCAGATCAATCCGCACTTTTTATTCAATACAATGAATTCGATTTCTGCTCTTGCATTAATTGAAGGTGCGGATGAAACCAAGAAGATGATAGAGAACCTGTCAGCAATACTGAAATACAACCTGAAAAGGGGCAATGAGCAAGTTACTCTTGAAGATGAGTATGCAATTGTTGAAAGCTATTTATACATCCAGCGGGCGCGATTTGGCAACAGAATTAAATTTGTTCTGGATATAGATAAGGCTGTAATGGATTATCCGGTACCCGGCATGATCCTTCAGCCATTGGTTGAAAATGCTATTAAACACGGCCTGGAGCCCATGGAGGAAGAGGGCTTATTAGAACTTATCATTAAGGATATGTGTACTGACATAGTTATCACTATCCGGGATAATGGCGTAGGGATGTCTGAAGAGCGTCTGAGGAATATCATGGCCAATATGAATAATTGCTCAAGCACCAATACCAGCATCGGTATATCAAATGTGATAAGAAGGCTGGAACTGATGTTCGGCAGGAATGTTGTAGATATTCGAAGCACTTTGGGTCTGGGTACGGAAGTATATATCAAGTTGCCTAAGAACAATTTGTATAGCCGTGACAAAGTGCAGGAAGGCAGGAGACCTTTATGAACAAAAAAAACTATTTGCTGAATATCGTAACTACCTTGGTGATTGTTTTAATTATTCTGCTTGCCGGTTATATTCTTCTGGATGACATGGAAGGCTATAATAAAAACAGACGGGAGTCTTTAAAAGAGGATAACAATTCACAGGAGAATGAAAGTAAACCAGCATTTGTGGGTACTGTGGACGACACATATTATATGGTGGTTTTTAAAAAGGATGCATACTATT
>DUOI01000028.1 GCA_012838915.1 Clostridiales bacterium | reverse complement strand
TATGTTTAGTATTTGCAGCTAAAGGCGAGATACTAATAGTTGGGATAGTAAAACAGGAGGTTAAAAAATGGATTACACCAAATTGTTTACTCCTTATAAAATCGGGAAAATGGAAGTAAAGAACAGAATAGTAATGTCGCCTATGGGGCTTAATGCTGCTCATCCAGACGGACGAATTGATGATGATGAAATACATTATTTCGAAGAGCGGGCCCGGGGCGGCACAGGGCTTATTATAATGGGCTGTCAATTTCTTACCGAAAAACTTGCCCAGGGTTCTCTCGAAGGTTACCTGGATAATACTCATGTAATTCCCCAGTTAACCAATCTTTGTGAAGCAGTTCAGAAATACGGTACAAAAATCTCTGCTCAGTTAAGCTGCGGAACGGGCAAGAACGCATTCAGCAATATGCTGGATGATGTTCCTGTTTCAGCCTCTCCCATTCCTTCTATGTTTAACCCTGATTTATTATGTCGTGCTCTTACAGTTGAAGAAATTAAGGAAATTATAAGACAGTTTCACTTCTCCGCAAAGCTGTTAAAGAATGCCGGTTTTGATGCTATTGAAGTTCATGCCCATGCCGGATACCTGGTAGACCAATTCATGTCTGCTGTATGGAACAAGAGAACGGATGAGTATGGCGGCACTCTGGAAAAGAGGATGAGATTTGCTGTTGAGATAGTTCAGTCCATAAGAGACGCTGTAGGGCCTGACTTTCCCATCCTGTTTAGAATTGCTTGTAAGCATTACTTTGATGGCGGACGTACTATTGAGGAAACACTTCCAATGCTCAAACTGCTTGAGGAAGCCGGAGTTGATGCCCTTGACATTGACAGCGGAAGCTATGAAAACATTGAGTATATTTTTCCGCCTGCATACCTCGGCGATGCGTGTATGGAAGATGTATGTGAGCCGGTAAGGAAAGCAGTGAATATTCCCATACTTAATTCTGGCAACCATACACCTGAAACAGCGGTAAGGCTCATAGAAACGGGAAACGCGGACTTTGTAATGTTTGGTCGTCCGCTTATTGCAGATCCGTACATCCCCAAAAAGCTGCTTCATGGGAAACGGGATGAAGTGCGTCCATGCATACGTTGCAATGAAGACTGCATTGGAAGAATTATTACCCGACTAACAAAGATAAGTTGTTCTGTAAACCCCATAGCAGGCTTTGAGGGCCGTATAGATGATACTAAGGCAGAAAAAAGCAGGAAGGTAGTTGTAATCGGGGGTGGACCTGGAGGAATGGAAGCAGCGCGGAGTGCTGCCATTGCAGGTCACGATGTAATATTGTTTGAAAAGGATAGTGCACTGGGCGGTCAGCTGAAGAGCGCTGCAACACCTGATTTTAAATCACAACTGCGTGAATTGGTAGAATGGTACAAGCATCAGATGGTAATACATAATGTGGATGTACGACTTAAAACAGAGGCAACTGATGAATTGCCCGAGCTTGAGAAAGCAGATGCAATCATAGTAGCAACCGGCGCTGTACCGCTGATGCCTGATATAAAAGGTATGGAAAACACTGTTGATATAATATCTGCCCACACTGAGCCAAAGAGCCTGAAAGGAGAAGAGATAATTTATTGTGGGGGAGGACTATCTGCTTGCGATAGTGCCCTTGAAACCGCTATGAAAGGGAAAAAGGCAGTTATTGTAGAAATGCTGGATGAGGTTGCCATTGATGAGCACTTTATTAATAAAGCAGCACTTTTGCCTATGCTGAAACGTTATGGTGTTGAAATCCGTACCGGCCATAAAGTAATAGAAATAACCTCCAGTGGTGTCAAGGCTGTAACAAAAGAAGGAAAAGAACAATTCATTGGGGGCGATACCATAGTTGCAGCTTTTGGAATGAAGCCAAATAAAGTTCTTGCAGAAAAGTTAGCTTCAAAATACTACACAAAAACTCGTATAATCGGCGACTGCCAGCGAGTCGGTAAGGTTGGTAATGCTATTCGGGAAGGCTTCTACGCAGGCCGCTATATATAGAAACAAAAGGTAATATCTTTGACCGGTAACTTCGCGAATTAACAGTAAGTGTTCGGAGTTTTCTGCTCCGAACACTTACTCCCAACAGTTGCTGATACAGCACAAAAGGATAAGAATGGGGGAATGAAATTGGGTAATGTCGGTTTTATTGGCTTGGGGAGCATGGGCAGAGGAATGTGCCGAAACCTGATCCGAAAAGGAAACACAGTAAGCGTTTTTGATATAAGCAGCAACGCAATGAAGCAGTTTGAAAGTGAAGCGCAGCTATGTAGCAGCTGCGTCGAAGTATTGGAAAACAGCTCTTATATTTTTTTATCCTTGCCCAATTCTGAGGCAGTGGAAAGCATTGTAGATAAATTCCTGCAACATGATATAAAAGGTAAAATTATTGTAGATACCTCTACCAGCTTCCCCATATCTACACGTGAGCTCTACAAGAGAATTAAATCTGCAGGCGGCGGACTTGTGGATTCCCCGCTAATGTCAGGACCGCGGGAGGCAGAGGCCGGTGAACTTGTTGCCGTAGCCGCAGGAGATGAAGAGGATGTAGATGCCGTACACAACTTGCTGATGTCCTATTGCAAACACTATGATTACGTAGGTCAAACAGGAAACGGACATTTAATCAAACTGGTACAAAACTTCTCAGGCTTGACACAAGCACTGCTCTATGCGCAAATCTATCCCATTATGGAAAAATATGGGATAGCACCCCAAGAAACCTATAAGTTGTTTAATAACGATATTTTTTCCAACTGGATATTTCAGTTTTATAGTGATAAATATATTAGAAAGGATTACCGTATGGATTTCAGATTGTCCCTTGGACTAAAGGACTTAACCTATATGAAACGGTTGTGTGAAAATCTTAATATCCCGGGGTTCCTGCTGGATGGTGCATTGGATCTGTTACGGGTAGCGTTAAAGGATAGCAAGGGTGAAGAAGTGGATTTCAGCTACTCCTGTGCCACAATGTATGATTTTGTGGATTGAGTGCTTGTTTTATATGGCAGGAAGTATAATGTATAAAAATGAAATTTCCTGTTAAACTGATGGAAATTTTGGTATAAATAATAGAGCAGATTTTGAAAATAACCGGACAAATCACTTGTTATGCATCAAAAACCGATTGATAAAAGCATATTTTGGCGAGGTGCCAGGAACTGTGAAAAAAGATAAATTAAAAAGCCTGGATATAAAGTATTTTCTAGTTCCTTTTTCTGTTCTATTTATGCTGTTCTTAATTGTAACATATTTAACTGTCAATAAGCGAATAGAAAAAAAATATTCAGATTTTGAGCGTGAAGCTATAAGTATTACAGAAAGCTATTCTTATGCATTGGTATACTCACACGATGCTCATATCATAATAAATGATTTGCTGGAAGAAAAATTAACGGTGGCAATTCAAGCTATTTCAATGATTGAAGACAAGCATGATGATGATGCTTTAACAATGATCGGAGACAGGTTTTATATTGATGAGATTTATCTATACAATAGCGAGGGAGAAATCATCTATAGTAAAGGCGGAAAGTATTTAGGCTGGAAAGCCAGTGAAGGGCATCCGGTTCATAACTTCATGAAGAGTAACTTAAGGTTTCTGATAGAGGATATCCGACGGGATACTGAAAGTGATAATTATTTAAAATATGCATATTTAAAAAACGACGACGGCACGTTCATCCAGATAGGGATATTAGCAGATACCATACAAAGTTTTATTCGTAGATTTGAATATTTTGAGTTAGTGGAAAGTATATCAAACAAAAGTGATGCAATTGATGTTATGTTTCTGAGTAATGATTTTGAAATAATTGCCGGAAACAAAACCAGTTATGGGAATATTATTGAAGATGAGAAAATAAGAAAACAAATGTCAAGGGGTGAGCGTTACAGCCAAAAAACTATTTTAGGGGATCAAGACGTTTTTCAGGTATATGTCCCTGTTTTCCATGATGGAGAGATACATGGGATACTTTCTCTCATTTGGTCAACGGATGAATTGGATACAGAAGTAAAGGAAATTATTATTGACGGTGCCATTTTATTCATCGCTGTCATTATTATTGTTGGCATAATTATGTATTATGCGTATAGAAAAGACAAATCAAATATCAGGATTGCTTATTATGATAAATTGACCGGTCTTCCCAACAGTGACTATCTGGCAGAGTATTTGGATGAAGAAATAAAAAATTCGGGCAACAGGAAAAAAGCTATATTACTTTTGAACTGCAAGGATTTCAAAACCTTAAATATGACTTATGGATTTAACTATGGAAATAATATACTGATACAGGTTGCGAACAGAGTGAAGGAGCTCATAGAGCCAAAAGACAAACTTTTTAG
>DUOI01000027.1 GCA_012838915.1 Clostridiales bacterium | reverse complement strand
AAGCTAAATGCAGCGAAACTGTTCAGAGCTGCAGCAGATGCTGAGACACTACATGCCCTAAAGCATTTTGAGGTTGCAGGTAAAATCGGTTCCACAGCAGACAATTTGAAGGATGGGATTAAAGGCGAAACCTATGAATATAAAGAAATGTACCCTCCTTTTTTAAAACAAGCAGAAGCTGAAGGTAATAAGGCTGCGGCTATGTCATTTACATTTGCAATGAAGGCAGAAGAGGTCCATGCTAAGCTTTATCAAGATGCAATGGATAACCTTGATAATACAGAGGAAGTCTTTTATTACCTTTGCCCTGTCTGTGGAAATATTGAAAAATTCCGACCAGATAAGTGCAGTATTTGCGGTGTTGCCGGTGATAAATTTATTAAGTATTAATTGTACGGATTAATATTTGCACCCATTTTCAAAAAAATGCACCCATTTCAAAATGAAGTAAACCCCTTTTGCTCATTTTTCTGACGAAAGGGGCTTTTCATCCCTTTTTTTGGACGGTGAAGCTTACAAGGGAAAAAACGGCCTGTTTATGCTTCCGGTCCTGGTGGTTTCCCTTGCCTGGATGGGAATACTTGGCCATAGATTTATTAGAAAGCTGAATTAATGATAAATCCAACCATTGAGGAAAGGCTGACTTGCAAAATACAGATTTGATAATTCGTTATTTCTTATACGTACGTTTATGCTTTATTAAAAAACAACTTACTACACCGGTACAGACAACCAATCCGAATAATGCAGGTTTCAGGACGGACATGCCTGCTTCACCGCTAAATACAATACTCCAGGCAAATTTCAGAACAGCAGCCCCTATGATAACACCTAATAGCCATTTCCAGTTTCTTTTCCATGCTGCTGCAAGAAGCATAATGAAAAACAGTGGTACTGCTAAACTTATTGCTACTTTCTGAGCGGTCCATTCTCCCTTAAGATAATCCATTTCAAAAGCTAAAAACTCTATAACCTGAGGATTTTTTGCATTCGGAACGGGAAACCAGAACATACTTGTAAAAAGGGCAAAGATTGATGCGGATATGCCGGTATAACTTTTCTTAAATGCAAACAAAACCATCGGTATTATAAATAATGGCCTGATATACCAGCTTAATATATTATGGTGCCTTTCAAAAGCCCATTTAAAAAAGAAATCATTTGTCATAAATAATACGATAAATATTACAGTGGCAACTGCAAAAAACAACCCTACGATAAAATCCGCTTTCTTTTTCATGGCAGGCCCTCCTTTAAGTCTTATTTAAAATTCCATAAAAAACTATCTTTAAGAGTGAATCCACAAAGCTTAACAACTCTTCTTCGCTATATACACAACAAGCATTGCCGGACTTTTCAAGCATATATTCATTAACCGTACTGTTTAAGGTTTTCAGCAGCAAACACAAGGCAAAAGAATCGACATTGCCGTCAATTTCACCTTTCATTTTTGCGTTGCATATCATTTGCATAAACAGTGATTGTGCTTGTTTATCTCCTGCTTTTATTACTGCCGATTTGGCCAATTCGTCATGTTCCTTGGAGAACTGTTCACCTAATTCAGCATACAGAGGGTATTTTTTTGCAAACTCTATTCCTTTGACAAAAAGCAAACGCAACTGTTTAAACATTGTCAAGGTATTAAATTTTGATATAACATCAGAGAAAAACTTAACTTTTTTCTCAATGGCAAAAGACATAATATAAACGTACAAATCAAGTTTGTCTGTAAAATACTGATAGAAACTTCCTTTTGGAATATTTGCTTTTTTGCATATTTTATTTATACTGGCCGTTTTGTAGTTGTTTTTAGAAAATTCGTGCATAGCTGCAGAAATTATCAGGTTTCTTTTATTATCCGGCAAATTAAAGAAGGTTTCTTGCGGCATAATATCTTCCTTGTAAAAAAGTGACCATTTGGTCATATATGCTTTCATTTATTATATGACTACGTGGTCATATTGTCAAATAAAAAAGTTTAAAGATATGTTCCCTTGTACGACGATTTTCCAAAATAGCCCAAAAACCCATTGACAAGTTAGTATTGTATCTATCTAATGGGAAAGTCCAATGATTTTTTAATTGGATTTTAAGACAGAAGTAGCAGCACGTTACAAGAAACTGGTGCTTGCGTTATAAGTCGCGAATACGACTATTATTGAACTTTTTTTTATTGAGAAAGGGTGTTTAGAATGCTCTACATGACTGTGGCGGGAGCATCCGAAAGTGGAACATTTCGATCCGGCAGGTGCATAGGCTTATGGCTGAAAACCGGGTCCCGAGTGCTCAAAAATTCGGATATGTTTGCACTAAAACGTGACTTTTTGTGAGTGAAAAGTCACTACACGACGCACGAAATTAACCATATAATGGTAGTAAACAAGCTGTTATGGGTTTTTTTGGGCTTGTGGAAAAGGAGCTGGAACGGATAGGTTACCCCGGCTTTGAGTAATGTCCGGAGTACACCGGCGAGGGACGGCCTTTGACAAGGCGGAGCAGGACAAACAAATACTGGATTCCCGAAAAGCCGAAAGACTTTGCGGACCTTTATGTGGAGGGAGGAAAAAAAGTAATGAAAATGAGGAAATTTCTGATTTTCTTGCTTTGTGCGGTTATCATGCGGGTATGGGTCCCCCCAGTCAACGCCCAGCAGGTGTATACATATAATTATGATGGACTGGTGATAACCAGCACAACAGATATCAGCAATTATTTGAGTGAATGGTATAACAATAACTATCATAATGTTACGCTTGATAATACAGGTCAACGCATCAATATAACACTCTCGGGAACAACGACGAGCACCATGGTTAGCTTACTCGTACGTGGATATGTTGATATCACACTCGATAACTTGACCATGATAACGCATTATGTCCCATTATCACTGGGGTCAGATTTTAACGGCACCCTGTCACTGAAAGGCAATAACACTTTAATTGCTTTGGAGCATGATACAGCAACACATGGATTATTACAAGCCGGACTGGAATTATTCGATGGTGCAGAAGTGAGTATAGCACAGCATAGCGGCAGTGAACCGGGCTTTCTGTTTGTTAAAGGTGCTCCGGGCCAACCGGGAATAAGAGTAGGGAGTAATACGTTACCTAGCGGTACAACAACGTTTGGCAAACTGAACATCTATAGCGGAACTGTTACTGCACTAAGCGGCAGGGGAAACCCATCCAGAGAGGGCAGTGCAGCCATTGGCGGCGAATATGGGGAAAACGGCGGGATAATTACCATCTATGGGGGCTTTGTGACGGCTATAGGCAATAACTCTGCGGGTATAGGCGGCGGCAACTCCTAGGAAAACGGAGGAGAAATTGAGATTAGGGGCGGAACTGTAATTGCTGTCGGCGGCACCAACGCAGCGGGCATCGGCGGCGGTAACGGCAGCAACGGGGGATCGATTGTTATCAGAGACGGCTTTGTCACTGCCGCAGGCGGAAATCAAGCGGCGGGCATCGGCGGCGGAAACAACGGTCACAGCGGAAATATCAGAATCTACGACGGAACGGTTATTGCTAAAGGCGGCGGTTGCGGCGCGGGCATCGGCGGCGGGCATTACAACAATAATAAAGGAGGAGACGTTAAGGATGAAATCCGTCTCGTTGGCGGTAAAATTTTTGCCAGCGGAGGAGATTGCACCAATCACGCGGATGGTACCAGTGATAGCGGTGGAGTAAAGCGTCAGTTCGGATATGGTGAAGACATTGGTGTAGGATGTGGCGGCCGCATAGATACAGGAGCAATCTCAATTGCGATACCACCTTCCGGTGGTCTTCCTCATATTATTGCAGACCCTCCGCCTGCTGTCTTCATGAGAAATGACAAATTATTCTGGACGAAATACAGCTATGAGCCGGGGTATTCAATTGTCCACAATAATATGAATTATGAGCGAATCTCCTCGTACGGGATCAGGCTTACCGACCTTTTCCTCAAAAAAGACAATAATGGGAAATGGCCCGAGATTAGAGGAGATCTGCCGGAAAATTTGCCCGATGAAGCAAAGCCGGAGGAAATACCCGAAAAGAACTATCTCGAAACCTTTTGGTCCAGCCTGATCAATCACTGGAAAGAGGCAACCAATGCCGGCGCATGGCTGATGCTGAACTCAATTAAGTATCATATCAATTCTCAGGATACGAACACATATATTCAATCACAGCACAAGGGCACCAAGGGGGAAGTTTTATACTTTAACCAGACAAACTTGGAAAATCCTCTTGGTTATTCGTTTGATACATGGAATACGCAAAACGGCGTGCAGTATAATCCGGGAACAGAATATACATTTAATCAGGATCTTGATCTGTATGCACAGTGGAAGGCAAACACCTATACCGTCAAGTTACACAAAAACATTGGCGACGGAACTTATGAAACTGCCGAATTCACCTACGACAAGGAAGAGCAATTGCCGACCAACCCATTTGCACGCGACGGATACACTTTTGCGGGCTGGGCAACAGCTCCTGACGGTGATGTTGTCTATTCAGACGGACAATCTGTAAAAAACCTTGCCGAAAGCGGTGAGGTTAACCTGTACGCTGTATGGCAGGCTAACAGTTATACCGTCAAGTTACACAAAAACATTGGCGACGGAACTTATGAAACTGCCGAATTCACCTACGACAAGGAAGAGCAGTTGCCAACCAACCCATTTACACGCGACGGATACACCTTTGAAGGCTGGGCGACAGCTCCTGACGGTAGTGTTGGCTATTCAGACGGAGAATCCGTAATAAACCTTGCCGAAAGCGGTGAAATCAACCTGTACGCCAGGTGGACACCGATTATTTACAAGATTGACTATGTACTGGATGGCGGTAAGGTTTCCCCGCCGAATCCCGAAACATATACCGTTGAGACTCCTGAGTTCGAGTTGAAAAACCCGACCAAAACAGGCTATATATTTGCCGGATGGTCGGTGACTGGGACTACGGGAGATCCGGTGATGAAAGTAACCATACCGACGGGCTCCATGGGCGATCGGTCTTACACTGCCCACTGGACGCTGCCCTTCCGCACGCTGACGGACAGCGCGATGGGCATATCCGTATCCGGCTACATCCGCGATGACGCAGCGCTGACCGTGAGCAGCATCGTGCTGGGCAACGACCCCGCCTGCAACGCCATCCGACAACGGATGAACGATGATGATAACGTGCTTTTGCTGGGCAAGGATATCTCGCTGTCGCAGTGCTACGCAGGCAAACTTACAATAACGATTCCTGTGGGGACAAAGTATAACGGGAAGACCGTCACTATCCTCCATTGTGCGGGGGGTACGCTTAAAACCTACACTGTCAAGGTGTCGGATGGAACTGCCGTGTTCCACGTAACAACCCTGTCACCCTTCGCAGTGTTCGCGAGTGCGGAGGACGGCATCCCCGGGACGGGTGACAGCAGTGCCCCATGGGTGTGGTGGCTGCTGGGCGGTGTGTCCGGTGTGGGTATTGTTATACTGGCGGTATTGAGTAAAGGGAAAAAGACTCAACGGCGTGTATAGTGCAGATAGTGTGATAAATAGTATGACTATAATGACGCGGGCGGCGGGGCGGGAATGCCCTGCCGCCCATCTTAATGGAAAGAAAGGAAGCGTGAACCCTGTTTTGGCGGCGACTGAAATTCTTCCCGTCACATCGCTTAACGCCTCTTATGCGGATGGACATGTATCTTACAGCGGAACCGTGACATCGGCTGTGAAAGCTGCAGCAGTATTGCTTTATGAATTTGACGGAAATCTGATAATGATGTTATAGAATACGACTAGCTCTGGGATATTAAAAAGTACAAAAACAATATATAATGAATATTATTCAGACTTCAGATAAAAGCACAAAAGGAGGACTGCATTATGCGGCACAAAATTCGAACCACAAAATTACAGGAGTGCATCAACATAACCAATAAGGTTGCCGACGAGGTCAATAACAGCAATGTACGGGATGGTGTCGCAGTCATATATGTACCACATACAACAGCTGGGGTTACAATAAACGAAAATGCTGACCCGGATGTTGTGCGGGACATGATTTATACACTTGACAAAACGTATCCCGTACATGGAGAATATCTACACTATGAAGGGAATTCTCATTCTCATATAAAGGCTTCTCTCATGGGTTCCTCCTGTACCGTTATAATCCAGGAAGGAAAACTCCTGCTGGGCACCTGGCAGGGAATTTACTTTTGTGAATTTGACGGGCCTAGAGATAGGGAATTCTATGTGAAGATCATTAAAGGATAGTCGGAACAAAGAGATTTTCTGATTCTTTAGAACAAGTGATTGCGAAAGTTTATTATAGGATTGTAAGCAGGAAACCTCACGGATATAATTATATTGCATACATATATGATACGATTTTCTTCAAAGAGTCCGGCATATGGGGGTGGGCTATGAATGGGAGTTATAAAATTGGATTTTACCGTTGCTGCTCCGGCTGAGCATGTCTGGAGTTTTGGATTGCAGGCTGATAAGATTCCTGAATGGCAGTTTGATGTTGTTGCGGTAAAGGGAATCAGCGGCCCGATTGACCGTAAGGGAACAAAATACATATTGGTCTATAAAAAAGCAGGGATTTATTTAAACAGTCCGGTTGAAGTATCCCGCTTTGAACCTGAAAATCTGACTGTAGAAACAACAGGAAAAACGCCGTTGGGAGGTTATTTCAAATCCTGCACAATGATGCAGCGTATCAATGAACATATGACCCGAGTTGATTGGATAATGGATTATAAATTGCTGGGTTGGGTTTTCGGGGTATTGATGGATAGGTTGTTATTCGAGTGGGCATTTAGAAAAACCGTCCAAATATATAACAAAAACTTCAAGTTGCTTGCTGAAAAGACTTACTTATAGGTGCAACAACCAGACTACCCGCCGGATGATATGACAGTTCGGTGGTGTGGATTTTCTCCGCCCGGCATGACGCGTATCCTCCCACATCTGCATCTGTACCACTCAGGACTCTTTCCATACACGCAGACGGGGAGACTGGTAAAATGGTCGTAGTCATCAGCATAGATGATCTGCCGGATGGCGCGGCATCTATCCGTCTTCCATCCGGTGAAATCTTTCAGATTGACACCACGTTAAATTTGCTGGAACTGTCTGTCAGCCAAAAGGACATCGATGAAGCTGGTGAACTGGTTCTTGTTGCGCTGAATAAAGAAAACATTCCCATTGGCAGCTATCTAATTGATTTATCAGATGATGCTTGGCAGAGTGGTACATCCAACGGCAGAATGCGCTTTGGTTCAATGCATATTTGGGTGGTGGCGGGCGTATTAGTTATTGGTGGAGTGATAACCACAATGTTCATCTTATTACGCAAAAAGAAAAGATGATTATCCCTACACCTCTTAACGAATAGTCAAAGGAGTGTGCACTTGGTATTTAAGTAGGTTATTACTTTCAACATTGAATCCAGAAGTTGATACAAAGCTTCTGGGTTTTTTTGTGTATTTAAGTCATAAAGTGTTGTAATTAGGTAGTTTTAGCACCCAGCAGCCCTGTCTCAAAGTGGAGATAAAAGTGTGGGGAAGCCACGAGAAATTGAAGCAGCTTGGCATAAAAGAGATTGTCAAAGATATTTTTCTATCATCTTTTTTGTTCCACTCCAAATAAGTAGTTTTACTGCTATAATATACTTAACAAGAGTAAGTAAGAGACTTGTTAAGAAAATACATTACTGGGATACTGGTATGCTTTAACGGATTTGTATACCTGGAGCTGGAGGGTATAAGATGAGCGGACATAAATTATTAAGTTCCCGCAGGCTTTCTATTGCGGCATTTTCATTCTCCTTTACGTATCTGCTCTCTTTTCTGTTTGATGGACAGGTACTGTATAGCCTGCTGGAAATGCATGGGGTAAATGTATCTGTTTATATATTGGCTGCCATGACTGCACATTTCATGGGGCTTTTCACCTGCGGTCTGTTCGTCAGGTCCCGGGCGGCAGCCAAAAGTATATTGCTTGGCGGTATGGGCATATGCTTAGCCGCTACCGTCCCCTTCTTTTTTACTCCCTCCTCTTTATGGTTGGGCGGATTGATTATCAGCGGATACTTTAGCGGCTGCGCGGTAGCAGCATGGGGATTTTTTCTCAAAGCCCTTACGCCCAAGAACGAGCGCATTAAGTCCTGTGCAGATGTACTGATTTATTCCAATCTGTTGATGATTGCAGTCAACGTGGTTGCCATGAATTGCTCACCCATTATCGGGCTAAGCCTGGCTATGCTTTGCCTTGTGATCGGTATAGCCTTCATTTGGATGCTGCCGGTGGGGCAGGAAAATGAGCAGAACAAAACATTTAATAACAAGATGCATGGTGGAATTAAAAGTCCACTAATATTGCTGTGTTTTTTTGTCTTTATCATTACAATTAATTCCGGACTGATGTATCAGGTCATCAACCCTGCTTTTGAGCATCTGACGGGGCTGGTAAGTTGGTATTGGGCAGTACCTTATATCGTGGCGCTTGTTATTATGCGCAACCTACCTATGAAAGCAAATCGTTCCAGAATTTTGTATATTGGAATGGCAATGATTATAGGAGCATTCATAAGCTTTATGTTGCTCCAGCGAAAGACTTCCGACTATCTGATTGTGGATACGCTGATGCTCGGTGCTTGCGGTATTTATGATTTGTTTTGGTGGAGCATCCTTGGAGAAATGCTGGATTATAGCGATAATCCGGCACATACCTTTGGCATCGGGCTTTCCGCCAATGTATTCGGCGTCCTTTGCGGAGGCGTCCTGGGGATGGCTGTGACATCCATGGGGCTTCCTGGTGCGGAGGTGGCGGTGATTGCCCTGACGGTGGTATGCGTTACATTGGTT
>DUOI01000026.1 GCA_012838915.1 Clostridiales bacterium | reverse complement strand
GAGCCGGCAGTTCACTGGAGCCAAAGCCCCAGGCATTGTTCAGTAGGGTCATGACTCCGCCGATAGCCAGGGCGGCCACAGCAGCCCCGGCAAATTCACCATATTGCTGCAGCTTGGGTGTGGCCCCCACTAAAAAACCTGTTTTCAAATCCTGGGATGTATCGCCTGCCAAAGCTGCAACAATACAAATAACCGCACCTACACTTAGAGTACCGATCATTCCTGCCTGACCGTCATTTCCCGTTGCCTTGAACAGGATGGCTGTAATAATCAGGGTTGCAATGGTCATACCGGAAACCGGGTTTGAGGAGCTTCCAATCAAGCCTACCACCCTGGATGATACAGTTGCAAAGAAAAAACCAAATACGGCTATGAGCAATGCCCCCAGGAATCCTACAGGTATCACAGGCAGCATTGCCATGGCAAGAATAATGGCAAGACAGCTGATAACAAGTACCTTCATGGACATATCCCTGTCGGTACGGACATCTTTATTTCCGCCGACACCGGATTTCGAATAGCTGCCGATGGCGTCACGAAAAGTCCGGATGATCAATGGAACAGCCTTAATCAGGCTGGATATGCCTCCAAAAGCTACCGCTCCTGCGCCGATATAGCGGATGTAATTGTCCCAGACACCCCAATGATCCAATTGGCTGATGGGTACATCCGAGGGATAAAGCAGCACCTCTCCTCCGCTGCCGATATATAAAATAAGGGGTATGATTGCAAACCAGCCCAAAGCCGCCCCGGACAGCATATAGGCGGATATTTTAGGTCCTATGATATAGCCTACCCCAAGGAGAGCCGGCAGGATGTCAGCACCGATAGCTGCACCCTTGTATCCGGGGATGGTAGTTTCAATTTCACTGGGGAACAGGCGAAAGCCATCCGTAAGAAATTTATAGCCGGCACCGATTGCCACTCCCAAAAAGGTTGTTCTGGCCTTTTCCCCTCCCTCTTCGCCTGCCAGCAGAACCTCGGCACAGGCCGTGCCTTCAGGATAGGGCAGCGTCTCGTGCTCATTTACAATCAAGGCCCTTCTCAGGGGAATCATGAATAATGTACCCAGGATACCTCCCAGCAAGGATAATATGGTAATGGTCAGCAGGCTGGGTGTTCCCATGTTCCATTCAGCTGACCAGATAAAGAGGGCAGGCAGAGTAAAAATGGCACCTGCAGCCAGGGACTCACCGGCAGAGCCGATGGTCTGTACAATATTGTTTTCCAAAATGGAATCCCTTTTCAAAATCCCCCGGATAATGCCCATGGATATGACCGCTGCAGGTATGGAAGCGCTGATGGTCATGCCAACCTTCAGGCCGAGATAGGCATTTGCCGCTCCAAAAACTACTGCCAGTATCAGGCCGATGGTCAGGGAAGTTCCGGTCAGCTCCGGCAATACCTTGTCTGCTGAAATATATGGCTGGAATGCCTTTTTGTCGGAATTATCTTTTGACATTATAACCCTCATTTCACAATTGGTTGTTTGATGTTATCCTTGCCATATATTATTTTTTCTATGAGCAAAAAAAACAGGACAAAGAGCTGTGCTTGTTTGCGCTCTTTGTCCCGCGTTATAGTAAATAATTCTGTTTTCACTTGTTCCCGGTCTGAATATTTAATCCTGTTTGCAGCTGGCAATATGCATCTACTTCAGCTGGCTGGGATGCTTTTTGAAAAAGTCTACCCTGGGCTCAAGGGTTTTCAGAGTATGTTCCCGGGGGTTGTCCATAAAGTCGTATACCGTATCGAAAATCCGGTTCCAATCCCAGAAGTTCTTCCCGAAGCCTAAATATTCGCATACCATTTCCGTACCTTCCGGCGCGATTGGGTGCATCAATACGATGGAAGTACGCAGCATGTGGAAGGCATCCACAACGATTTGTTTCTGAAGCTCCATATTCCCTGTATCCTTGACCTCTTTCATGCCGGCGGCCCAATACTTGTTGGCATTTCGGATATAGGTGTCCAACAGGTTCATAACATTGTGGAATTCATACTTGTACATCAGACGTTCGTATTCCAGTATGGTTTCCCCGGCTTCCTTCAAAACCGCTTCACTGACCTGGCCGAGGGGTATCTGCCCATTATAGAACTTCTGGCTGGTGTAGAAACAGGAACGGGCCAGGCGGTTCAACACATTGGTCAGCAGGTTGCCCTCTTTTAGGGCCGGGTCTCCGTCCCTCTCATTTGCCTTGGGATTCAAGGGTTTTGGCTGGAAACTGACACTTCTGATTCCCAGGCCCAGGCCTAAAAAATGTGCCCTCAGCTGTTCCGCCGTGTAATAGTCCAGTAATTCCCCTGCCATGGGCGGCTTAACCTTACCGCTGCTGCTGGCCTTTTTATCCAGGAAGAGCACATGGCTGTTGGCAATCAGATTGGGAAGCTGCAGCTGCCCCTCTTTGGGATGAATGGTGGGATTGCTGCCCTGAAAAGCCATAAACATGGCCATCTCGGCCAATCCATAGAAGTAAATATTGTCCTCGCCGATGAACTGATAAATCTGGGCATCCGGAGAACACCACCACTTCTTCCAATCATCCTCCCCCTGCCCTTGCTGTTCCAGATAGGTCCGGGTAAAGGAGATAGGAGCCCACAGGGATTCAGGCCATACCCAGAAAGTAAGGCCTTCCACTCCTTCCTTCTCCGGTGCGGGTACACCCCATTCCACATTTCCTGTCAGCCGGAAGGGAACCAGGGTTTTTCCGGTTCTGTACCGGATATCATTTTCAGTCAGCATATTGCAGGCTTTTTCCCGGTCTTCCAGGTTGTCAAACACCATTTCAAAGGAGGCTTTCTTCTCCTCTTCCTTTATGCTGAATTTCGGCAGCTGTCCCTGAAGGGCAAGCACTTGTTCCTGGAATTCCTTCTTAACATAGATAACCGGCGGCTTTAGGAATTCCTCCAGTATATTGGTCAGCATAGGCCGGGTATTGGGAAGCTGTTTCAGATAGTCAACCCATTCCTGCAAAAGATGCTGGAAATCCTCCAGCTTGAAATACCAATTGGTAACGTCCCGCAAAGCAGGTTTATTCCCGGTAAGCCTGCTTTTAGGGTTAATCAATTCAGAGGGCATATATTGGTGACCCAGAGAACATTCATCGGCATAGCCCTTATCGGATTGGCAGCCCTCAATGGGACATTGTCCCACAACCTGCCGCCCGTTGAGAAAAACCTCCAGCTCCGTATCATAAAACTGGGATGTGGTGCTTTTAACAAGATAACCGTTCTCATACAGGCGGTTGAATACCTCTTGCGAAACCTGTGCGTGGATTTCCTTAGCCCTGCCCAACCCGGAAGCGGAAAACAGGTTAAGGCTGATATAATATTTATCCAGCACTTCCTTCTGAAGCTTATGATTATGCTCCACAAACTCCTCTATGGAACAATCTGTTTCACCCTGCTCCACCAGTTGTCGATAGTGCTCGGATATTGGAGAACCGTAACAATCAGTACCGGATATAAAAATGACATTTTCCTCACCGATCCGGTCCCGCAGAAATCTTGCAAAGGCGTCTGCGTGGACAAAAACGCCGCCGATATGCCCGAAATGCAATTCCTTATTGCCGTAAGGCATGCCTCCTGTTATGATGGCCCGCTTCGGAAACAGGGGCCGGTTGTTCTCTTTGGTTTGGGTCATTAATATCTCTCCTTATGTATGAAAAAGCTCCCAGCCTCAAACATTCCTGAGGACGAGAGCCGGCGCTGTTCATCCTTATGCGGTATATTATCATAATTGACTTGTTTTGTAAATACAGCAACCATTATGCCATGCTTTATAATATGGCTTACATTAATCTGAATTATTTGACCCACAGTTTACATCAGCCTGAATACATAACTTGTAATAGTTAAACTATTGCCTTAGGCGCTGTTCAATTGTATGCTGAATTTCCTGAGGAGTAAGCCCTCTGGCTTCAATAAACGGGGTTTTGGTATTGGTAACCTGGATGCCCATAATATTGTCATTCATACCCGTCATGACCACTGCATCGAATCCATCCAGAAAATCCTTGGATGCCTTTTGCCTTGTGTCAAATTCAAAAACCCTGTAGCCTGCATCGGACAGGTGATCTACTATTTGTGTCAAGCCCTTTTGCACTGCTATATTTTTCATGTATCCAACCTCCTTTTTGAATATTATTGCTCATTAAGGAGGTAACGATACAAAATAAATTTCCTGTTAACCCAAATATCAAATCCGGCAAAATGATTTTTTCCATTAAGAATAGTTTGTTTTATCAGACTGTCAGCCTGGATTATTGACAATACCAAGCGTGTCATATCCGGAAAAATCTATTATAACAGGAAAGTCATGCTCCACTTTCTTGCTTTTTCACCGGATTTATTCTTAAATCTTACAATTTATATTCTATTATTATCTCGACTTTATATTAATTGCCTTCTCAATTATCTCATATTTGAACAGTCGATATTTCATTCAAACTAAAACCCAAAATAGGTGATAAGCAGTCTCCTCAACATTTTCCTATATCTTTATATAGCCATCATGAATAATTATTGCATCCAGTTTACGGCCTTCACTGCATATGGGGCATTTATTCGGGCTATATAATTGATACCCGGGAATATCATCACCGGTAAACATTGAATTGATTTTGTGTTCAAGCTGCTCCGGATAAGCGTTGAACAAAGCTGATATTCCTGCTATCCTGCCCCCGTAATAGGTCAGGCATTCCAATGCACTGTTCAGAGTTGCACCACTGGAAATGGATGAAAGCAGCAGAAGTATATTTCGGTTGTCAATCAATTCCTGCATATCATGTTGAAAAACCAGTTTTCTATAAACATTGCTGACCGGCATTACCACATGAATCTGCCTGCCTCTGTTGATGGCCGACGTGCTTTCCAATAGCAGCTCTTCCGCCATATATGCGCCAACTACTTCCGTGCCTTCCATGCATACTATGGTATCCACAAGGGTGGTTGTTAAATAGGGCAGTGCCAATTCCCTGGCTACATCCCTGGCTACCGATGCATTGGTTTTCAGGTTGTTCAAATCAAGGTAATGAGATAAATGAAAACTATTGGTGGTAAAATGACCAGGAACTACTTTCATCTTAATTGTCGGATTCTTGGTTAACGAAACATCAAACCCTTTATTCTTCATTATCATTCTCCTTATCATATGAATGTCCATATAGCTTCAATTACAAATAACACCCTGTTCTTTAATTGCAATGCATCTTATGTCTGCAATTTGCAGCAATAAGCGGTTCTGTTCGCTCTTCCCCTGCCATGTAGCAGTTTATATAATACCGACTGCAAAACACCCCTTTCAGCAATAATCAGACTTTTACTGTACTCACTCTGCGTCTCTTGTGAAAACGGTAATACGGATTTGTATAAAGATTGAAGCTAACATATCCAAAATATACTCTGCAATAATTATGCAGTTTTTATTATGATGGTTATCTCCTGCTCTCTCATCTTATCATAATTATTTTGCCCAAACAAAAGAGGATGTTCGTATAAAGGATACTCCTAATACTCATATATAACCAAATTCAAGGTAAATATTCATAAATTCATCCCTCGCTCCGCCCTTAATGTCATTGGCAGTATTAATCATTACGAGCAATAAAACTCCCCCATCCTTTTTGGAGGAAGGGGGAGTTTTACGCTGCAAATAACATTCTTTATTATGGCCTGCCATGCCGCCGGCAATGCCCTCTGCAGAATCTTCCCCTGCCGGTTTGTATACAACGAACGTTATTGGAGCCGCAAGAGGGGCATTTATGCATCCCGATCATTATGGATTCCGTATTCCCGTAGCTTTCATGGCCGCAATTCGAGCAGCCTTATGAATCATCCGAAGGAGTATACACAAATGAAAGCTCCCGGCCGTCGGAGGTGACTCCGGTAAACTTATCTCCTTCTATTGAATACCATTCTTTGCAGGCTTTTGGAAAATCAGCAGCTTCACTGCCGGTTAATGCGGCAGGCGTCGTTGATTCCTCGGAAATGCCTATCATGCCATCCTCTCCGCTAAGTGCCAGCTGATAAATAAAGCGGGAACCATCATCATTGATCCCGTAGATTTGACCCACATAGCCGAAGGATGTTTTACAGTACTCCGATACCAGACTCTCATCCCCTTCTATGAATACCGTACATTTGAGTGAATCAGCCGCCTTGTCGTAAACGCCCTGCAACTCGTATTCTTCACCTTCATCATTTTTATATCTGACATTATACCGGTTGCCGTCCTCAGCATACACTACATCCTTGGCCCCAATCATCCCCAGTGTAATAGCTGCTGCATCCTCCCCCAGACCGAAGATAGAAGCGGGAAGCAATAGAAAATCCACCATAATTACACCGAGCAGCGACATTGAGTCCAGCTCTGTGCCGGGATTGTTGGACAGGGCATCGCTTAACGTATTGAGTACCTTCCCCTTTGCCTCTGAATAAGCGCTGAAGGATTCCGATGCGGTGCCGCCGGAGCCGTTTGCACCGGGCTGGTCATCCTGTTCTGCAGCCACTTCCGGTTTTGCTGCATCATCATTCTTTCCCTTACTGGAAGGAGCTTTGCCGCCGCAGCTGACAAGCAGCAGCAGGGCTAATATCATAGCTGTCAAACGAAAAAACACCTTTACCGGACGTCTGTTTTCTCCTGTAAACATTGAATTCCTCCTTTTATTGATTCATTTCCGATGTCTGTCAAGTACCTTCCGGGATTTGCTGTAGCTGAACGCGGTGTGCAGCAAATAGCCGCAGGTGCAGGCATCTACAGCATGGTCAGCGTTTCCCCACCTCTTTTCCATCCATAGTAATATTCATTTAGAGCATATATATGGCTTTACCAATATATACACCAAAAATATTCTGTTAATCAGCCCTTGCAAGGATGTGTTTATACTCTATTAAAACAAAATTGCACTTATAGATCCCATATAGAAAAGATAAGTCCAGAAATTGTTTAAGAATTCTGTATTGGATTTATAAGCTTAATGTATTACAGTGCGTCCTTTTAGTCAAGGGAAAACTTGTCTGAAATGGTAAGTTTCAGAGTAAAATAATGAAGGCCCTTGCTTTGCAAGGGCCTCTGTCAATACTAACAGTTTATTTCACCAAATTGAGTATCCTTTTATCAGGTTTGTATTACATGGGATAACCTGTACTGTGCAGCTCTTTTTACTTATTCTGCACATATTGGCGGTACATGGGCAGATAGACCTCATGATCCCGTGCTACACACCCGGTACGGGTATGACCGATTTGTATCAGATCATAGCATTTGTCACAGGTTATGCAGACCTTGTTTCTATCCAGCTTTCCTTTTTCGAGAATATCGCGGGCAAAATCCGGGTAGGCAAAACCCTGTCGTCCAAATCCGGCAATATCCCACCAGCCTTCTTTCTTGCCTCCCGCGCCGACATTTGCACCGAACCGGTCAAGCCAGGTCAGTCCCGTGCACATAAATACTCCGCCGGGAACAGCAGCCTTAATGTCCCTTGTTGCTTTCAAGAGATTATATACCCCTGTAAACGGGCGAATATCTTCATCATTATGTTCCGCCAGCAAACCGGTGCCATACGGGCTATAACGCGGCATCATGGTAGAAAGGTTAATCAAGTCAACTCCTTCTTCCACTAACATGCGGCAAAGCTTGATTGGCTCTTCGAGGTCAGGCTTCATTACACCCTCCTCCTTAACCATTCCCCAGCCATATGGATAAGGGATACAATCATAGGCATTAAGACGCACACAGATATCTATTGAATTGCCCAGTTTTTTCCGTATGCCATGAATGATATCAAACAATGCACGAGTGCGGTTTTCAAAGCTTCCGCCAAATTTTCCGGGGCGGGTAAAGGCTGAGAGCAGTTCCCTCAGAATATATTCGTGGCAAACCTTCACATCAACTGAATCGAATCCCGCTTCAGCTGCCAGCACTGCACCGTCAATGAACTGCTGAATGATAAGCTCAATCTGTTCATCCGTTGCAATCTGAAGTTCACCCTTTTGACCGTCCATTGAAGTATGGTCGTCCATGTATGGGTTTTCTGTAATCGCCAGCGGTGTGGACTTCCAGTTTTTATCCACGCTTCTTCTGCCCGAGTGGGTCAGTTGCAGCACATTATAGGGCCTGCGGCCGAATTCTTCCACGGCAGCTGCATTTGAACGATCCACAAGCCGCTTAAGCTCGGGAACCGTTTCCTTTTTTATAATCATCTGCAGCGGATTGCAGCGTCCTTCTTCGCAGATACTGATGGACTCGTACCATATTAAACCCGCGCCGCCCCGTGCATAACGTTCATACCTTCTAAAAACATATTCTGAGGGTGCACCTTCCTCAGTTCCGTCAAATCCCTCCAGCGGATGAATTCCCATAGAATTTGGAATTACCTTTCCGCTGGCAAGCTTTACGGGCTCTGCGAGTATGGAAACATCCTCTGAAACAGGATAGTCAATATTGAACTCATTCGTAACCTTCTTTAATTGCTCCAGATCTTTGATTCCCCGTATATTGAATTCCCGAGATACCTTTTTCATTTTTATCCTCCTGGTCGTATTTGTTAAAATCTATATTGTCAAGTTAACTGTACATTTTCTGTTTTATACTGATTTAACTCCCGCATCCATCTTCCTGCAGTTTACAATCCCTGGTTGTCAGAGTTGAAAACAATGACGTCTTTTTTTAATCTGTTATTCCTGCTTTAATCAAAAGCTTTTTAACCGGCTGAATGAATCGAGCAGTTCCTTGGGAATATCCTTATCACAGGCTCTCAGACTTTCCTCCAGCTGCTCATCGTTGTCAAATGAGGCAATCGGTACGGAAGCAAACGGATGCTCCATCAGATATCTCAGACTTATATCGGTTACCGTTAAGGTATCTCCGCAGACCTCTTCCAATAATTCAAATATTTTACGGTTTGATTCGTTTCCATAAACCTTCTCAATTGACCATGGCAGCTTCTCTCCCTTGGACAATCGGGCAAAATATCCTTTTGCAACAGACATATATGCCATTGCATTCATGTTGCTTTCAACATGATATTGATAGGTAGATTTATCCATGAGTACAAAAGTCTTGTCATCCAAATTATCATAATTGATTTCTGCAAGGCTCCACATCAGCTGGTTACATACAAAACCCTTCAGGCCGTGCAGTCTGGCATATTCCTGCGCCTCGATAATCCGATTCAGCTGCCAGTTTGAGCATCCGTAATAGCGGATTTTGCCCTTCCTCACTTGTTCCTCAAGGCATTCGAGGATGTCGCCGGCAGGCCGGCTGACGTCGTCACGGTGCAGGAAATACAAATCAATATAATCTGTCTTTAAGCATTCCAGGCTTCCGTCCAGATCAGCTGTAATTTCCTCATCACTGCAGCGGGGGATGTGCATGGTGTCCATCCTCGGGTGCGCACCCTTTGTGGCCAGTACGATACTGCTCCTGGCCCCGGTTTCTTTCAACCAGTTTCCGATTACCCGTTCACTCCGGGCGGTAACGGGCGGCTCCCAGTCCCCGTAGACATGGGCTGTGTCTATAAAATTTCCACCCATATCGAGGAACTTGCTCATCTGGCGTTTTGCATCTGCCTCCTGCATAGCGGTTCCGTAATTGACCGTGCCCAGGCAGATTGCCGATACCTTCAAATCAGTATTGCTGAATTTTTTGTATTCCATTGGCATCTCCCTTCCTTATGCCGGCGGGATGCCTGGATAAACCTGTGTTTTCCGGCACCCCGCCAAGCTTTTCAATGGAAGCTGTATTGTTTTTCTTTAGTTCTGTGAAGCAACAAAATCATCTATATTTGTGCTGTCGATTACCTTCATGGGCAAATGCATGATGGAAGGCAGCCGGCATCCTCCGAGATGAGCGAACATAGCCGCTACTGAAAGATATCCCTGTGAGAATGGATCCTGGTTGCCGGTAGCAAATACTTCGCCGCTTTGAATACCTGCAATTACGTCTTCATCGGTGTCAAATGTTATAAACTTGATTTCTTCCAGACGATTAGCGTTCTTTGCAGCCTCAATTGCACCCATGGTCATATCCTTGTTGCCGGAACCGCAGGCGTCAATATTGTCATACATCTGCAGGAAGTTCTCCATCAGGGTCATGCCGGCTTCACGTTCAAAGTTTGCAGGCTGGGAGTCCAGCAGCACTACATCCGGATATTCATCAATTGCCTTCTTATATCCTTCAGTACGTTCCTCGGCTGTTGAGTTGCCGGGGGTTCCTTCAAGCAGTACTACATTACCTTTGCCGTTTATTGATTCACACATGATCTTGCCCAGTGTGTAACCGACCTCAACATTGTCAGCACCAATCCATGTTACCACATCTCCGCCATTGGCTTTGGTGTTCGGGGTAACAACCGGAATATTGGCATCGTTGCATTTTTCGATAGCAGTAGTGATTGCCTCGGAGTCCGCCGGAATTACAATTACTCCGTCCACGCCGTCCGTAATCGATTGTTCGATAATCTGGATTTGCTCTTCGACGCTGAAGGGGGTCTCGGGACCAACGCAATTCAGCTCAATATTCAAATCCTTTGCTGCAGCTTTTGCACCTTCAATCACGTCAAGAAAGAAACTTGCTGCCATACTTTTTACAATAAAGGTCATCTTGTATTTGGGTGCAGCAGTATCCCCGGAATTCCCTGCCGTGTCTTCAACCGGCGGCGCCTTGGAAACGCAGCCTGAAAAAACAACCAAAGCAAGTGCCATCACAAGGATTAGGGAAATGATTTTTTTCATTGATTCTTTCCTCCTACTAAATGTTTTTTATAAATCAGCCCGTTTTAATGGGCAAGATTATCAGTTATGCATGAGAAACATCTTTTTCCTTTCTGGATATCAGATCATTCTCGCTTGTAATGTCCATTTTTTTGTTGGTAAGCCAATCATTGAAGAATACTGAAAGTATTATAAGTACCCCTAATACCAGGGTCTGATATTCCGACGGAACCTGCAGGGTGTTCAGGCCGTTCTGAATCGCCGAAACTATAAGTGCACCGATCGCACATCCCCATACATTTCCGGATCCGCCGGCAAGAGAAACACCGCCAAGCAGGGCAACCGATACTGCATCAAAGTGGGAACCGGTATACATGCTTGCATCACATGCATTAACCTTGGCAGTATACAGCACGCCGCAGAAGCCGTTTAATGCTCCGGCAATAATAAATGTTGTAATGACTATCTTGTCCACCGATATGCCCGAAAACTCTGCTGCAACCGGATTTGAACCGCTGAAATAGATTTTCCGTCCAAGGGTGGTCTTTTTTAGGAGAAAAGTCAGCAATATGACCACTATAATACATACAATAATTGACATATTGATAGTGAATCTCCCGATTGATAAAATCTGCCCCTGGGCCAGAAAACGTATTTCCGGTTTTATTCGGAAATGGACGGTGTTGCCGGCAATAATCCATGCCAGGCCGCGGAAAATGAACATAGTGCCAAAGGTGGCGATAAAAGAAGGGATTTTTAACTTTGTATTCAGCACCCCGTTTAACAGGCCAATAAGGGCACTTATACCAATCATCGCCAACGGTCCCAATAAGGGAGAATATGAGCTGCTTTCCAAAAGTAAGGGCCCGCACAGCATGGCACTGAATGCCATGACTGAGCCAATCGACAGATTGATGCCGACCACCAGAATTGTCAGCATCTGCGCCATGCCGATCACTGCAAGAAAGGATGCCTGGTTGATAATAGTGGCAATGTTGCTGACCGATAAATAATCATATCCGGTAATGATCTTATTTGCTACAGCAAAGAAAATCATTACTACCAGCAAAACAAATATTGTGGAGAAGTCGTATACTGATTTCAGATTTATTCTCAGATTATTCTTTCCCGCCATTTACTTGTCTCCTCCTGCTAAACCAGATTCTACTTGCTGCAGCTTTACCCTCAGCTGTGCCTTTCGCTCGAAATAATCAACCAGGTTGTTGATGACCATTCCAACGATCAATACACTGCCTATCGTCACCAGCACCCAGAATGTGGATACTCCCTCCAATGTCAGGGCAGATCGTATGGTATAGAGTACAAATGCGCCAAGTATAGCACCGCCTATGCTGCCTTTCCCGCCTTTAAGTGAGTTGCCTCCCAGCACGGCAGAAACCACGGCATAAAACTCAAGTCCTTCGCCGAGTGTGGGCTGAACCGATTGGGTTCTGATCAGAAGCATCACACCGGCAATGGATGCTAAAAACCCCGAAAGCATATAGACGCCTGTTACCCATGCATCCGTTTTGATACCGGACAGACGTGCGGATTCCTGATCCTTACCGATGGCATAGACATAAACTCCCAGACGTGTCTTTTTAAATGCTACGTTTATAGCAATCATTACCAAGATACTGACCAGCGAAATATAGGATATGGAGATTACATCAACTGCAAGATCATAGCTTCCCAGCTGTTTGCTGAATATGTTTCCTGAAAGAGTCTTGATAATTTCGTTTTGAGCCAATTGATCCCAATATACTGTGCGCTTTTGTGAAATGACATTTGCCAGGCTTTGTGCTATATTGGCCATGCCAAAGGTTGTAATAAAAGGCACTACCTTCATCTTTTGAATGACTATGCCGTTTAAGAAACCGATAACAATTCCGGTTGCAAAAGCTCCAAGCAGGGCAAGTATCCAATGTCCGCCGAATTTCAGAATAGTCCCGGCAACCACTGCCGACAAGGAAATAGTTCCGCCCACTGAGAGGTCGACGCCGCCCGACATAATTACAATTGCCATCCCCATGGCAATAGTCAGCAGAACTGATGCCTGAAGCAGCAAGGTGGAGAGATTCCCCGGTGACCAAAATTTTTCAACCGTGATTCCGAAAAAAAGGAACACAATCAGAAATATGTAGCTTGAATTAGGCAACGACGGATTAAAACGCCTTTCCTTTTTCATAGTCAATTAGTCTCCTCCTTTTTTTGCTGACCAAATGCATATTGTAAAATAGTATTCTGATCCACTTTGTCAGCCTCAAATTCGCCGGCGATCTCTCCCTGGCATATCACGTAAATTCTGTCGCTCATTCCAAGTACTTCCGGCAAGTCGGATGAAATCATAATGATTGCGGCACCTTGTTCAAGCAGCATGTCCATCAATTCATAAATATCGGTTTTGGCACCTACGTCAATACCACGCGTCGGCTCATCAAATATGAATACCTTGGACTTGGTCATAAGCCATTTGGCAACAACAACTTTTTGCTGTGTACCGCCGCTTAAAAAATTCACCAGCCTGTCAATGGTAGGTGTTGCTATTGACAGCTTTTCCACGTAATCCAGCGTTTCCCGGCGCAACAGGCGGTTATTGACCAATAAATTATTCAATGCCGCAATTGTCATATTCTTTTCCACACTCATGGAGAGGGCAAGCCCTTCCTCCTTGCGGTTTTCGGGGAGGAGACAAAGACCTGAATCAACTGCTTTGGCAGTACTGTTTTTAGGCAGCTTGTTCCCATCTACAAAAACCTCGCCATCGGCATAATCATCAATCCCAAAAACAGCACGGGCAATTTCGCTGCGCCCGGCACCAACCAAACCGGACAGGCCCACGATCTCTCCGGCATGAACTTCTATATTTATATTCTTAAAGCGCTTGCCGGTCAGGTTACTAATCTCAAGTAATTTTTTACCGCAGGGTTTCCTTACATGGGGATATAGATTTTCAATTTTTCTGCCTGCAATCCCCTCTACGATTTCATTCATTGTGATATTCTCAACATTTTCGGTACGTACACAGACACCGTCACGCATGATTGTTACCCTGTCCCCGATCTCAAAAACTTCCTCCAGGCGATGGGATATGTAAAACATGCCCACACCGAGTTTTTTAAGTTTCCGGATCATCTCAAACAGTTCTTTGATTTCAACACTGGTCAGGGAGCTTGTCGGCTCATCGAAAACGAGTACCTTTGCATCGCTGGAAAGTGCACGTACTATCTCTATCATTTGCTGATAAGCAATGCTCAGATCTTTCACAAGCTTCCTGGGATTCTCATCGATATTTAGGCTCTGCAGCAATTGCTTAGTATGCTTGTACATTTTTTTTCGGTCCAGGAAAACGCCCTTTTTCAACTCATGACCCAGAAATATGTTGTCCTGTATGGAAAGCTCGGGAATCAGATTCAATTCCTGATAAATCATCCTTATCCCCGCTTCTTCAGACAGTATCGGGCTGTACCTCTCCATTTTTTTGTTTCCGTCCAGGATGACTTCTCCCAAATCAGGTGTATAGGCACCGGCCAGTATTTTCATCAGAGTGGATTTGCCCGCCCCGTTCTCGCCGAGGATAACATGAACCTCTCCTTTATACAGATCGAGATTAATATCATCCAATGCTTTTACACCGGGAAATGTTTTTGTAATACCTTTAAATTCCAAAATTTTCTCCATAAGTACCCCCTTGTAAGGATTTACCTGATAGAAATGGATTTTGATTCTGCTGTACAAATCTGAGATTATTATTTTTATATGGTATAAAAAAGTTGAGCCCGGTTCATGCCCTGCATGGATGGAATATTAGCGTCATCAGATATCGATCCCTACAGGATGAACTATGACTCAATCTAATAATATGAAAATTTATGAACAACCGGCAGGATTCAGGAATTTGAATCTGCCAGGGAAAACCTTTTAACGTGTATTTCCAATTCAATCTTCAGAACAAAATTGAGTTAAATCCTATTAAGAAACAGTGATAGCATATAAGCATAAAACATATGCTCCGGTTTCTACAAGTGTATATTATAATAATTGTTTTGTATTGTCAACAATATTTTCGAAAATATATTTTATTTTTTATAAACCTTAATTTTTTTGCCATTGGGACTTTGTGCCAAAATACTGGCAAAATTTACACCACATGGTAAATTATTTTAGCCCTTTTAATTATTTTAAATTGTATTT
>DUOI01000025.1 GCA_012838915.1 Clostridiales bacterium | reverse complement strand
TGCAGGGGTTTTTCCTTTAAAAACTTTTATAAGACAATAAGCAATTTCAATTTTTCAGGGGTAAAACAGTTTTCTTGCTTTCTGCAATCCGCTGTTTTACTGGCTTGTAGAATATGAAATTCGCTCAATTATGAATATTTGACTAATATCTGAAGATTAATAGAACAAATTGAACAAATTTTTTAAAAAAACTCTTGACTGGTTGTATACATAGCCATATAATATATTTGTAATAACGTTGTTACAAATATATTCTAAATTTATTGACATATCTATTATTATAAGGAAAACGGTATTAGGAATTTAGAACATCTGATTGTTGAACAGTAAGAAAGATTCCCAGGAAAAGATATAGCTAATAGTTTAGATTTTTTGCAAGAAAAAAACTTACGGTTTGTAAGTAAAAAGCCAAAAACAATCAAAACAGGCAACATAACAGCACATTCAACATGAAATCATGCAGCAATCCCATCAATTTAGTATCAAAGCAGTTATTACTAACACATGTACAAGCTGACAAAACAATATTATGAACAGCATTCCTTCAACGAAAAACTGGTGGATTTGTAATAGTAATCCCTACAATGCTTTGTTCTATAAATATAGATAAAAGCATAAAATAATAATAACGTTATTACATGCTCTTGACGCGTATAGCGTTATATACAAAAAAAAGAAAGAAGGGAACAAAAATGAAGAAATTTTTGGCTGTTCTATTGGCTGTGTTGATGCTTTCAGCAATGGTAACAGGTTGTGGTATCAAACCAGCCGAAACAGGTGACCCGGAAACTCTCCCTGAGCCGACTCAAACTGCAACAGAACCTCCTGAAACTCCCTCAACCGGAGATGAAGCAGATGATGAACCCATTCTAATTGGAGTCAGCATTATGGAAATGACTGCTTATACATGGTTTCTGGGAGTTGTGGATGGGTGCAAGCAATGGGCGGCAGACAATCCGGAAGCAAACTTCACCTTCCAGTTCGAAGATTCCGCATCAGATGTGCAGAAAATGCTGAACAACATTGAGAATCTTATAACCGCAGGCTCCAAAGGTATAATACTGTTTCCTGCGGATGCATCTTCAGCAATACCTACAATGAAACAGGCAGTTGCAGACGGTATTCCCTTTGTTATTGGCGACTACAAGCAAGAACCGCCTTCACCGGAGGATGCTGTATGGTCTACTTTTGTAGGTCATGATATGAGAGCTCTTGGAGAGACTGCAGGACAGGTAGCTGTAGAATATCTTAAAACTCTGGGTAAAGATGACCCGGTTTGTTTATTTGTTACTCGTCCTACATCCGGACAAGTAACAGTAGACAGGTTTGAAGGCTTCCGAGATACAATTCTTGCTGAGTTCCCAAATGCAAAGATTATTGAAGAGGGTGATACCGGAGCCGGCAGCAGAGCATCTGCTCAGGATTTGGTTGAAAACGTACTTCAAAGGGAACCGGTTATTGATGTTGTAAGCGGTCATAACGATGCTGCTGTTGTTGGTGCTTACAACGCTGCTGTTTCTCAAAACAGGGATGAAATGAAATTTATCGGAATTGCAGGGGACAAAGACGTTCTTACATTCCTGACAGAGGGAAATGAAGCATGGATTGGAGAAGTTTTGCAGGATCCCGTAGTGCTTGGATACCAGGCATGTGAAGCTATGTATAAAGCTCTGGTTTTAGGAGAGGAACTTCCTGAAGATTATGAACTACCCCAGCCTGAGGCGATAACACCGGACAATATCAAAGATTACGATTGGCAAAATTGGTCATGGCTGTAAAAAAGTATTGAATTAATTGGGGTGGAGCACTGCTCCCCCCAATTGATGAACTTTGGAGGTGTAAATATGATTAATTTATTGCCTGAACCGAAAATTCTTCGTGATAATAACGGCTTTACGCATTTCTTCGGGAAAATGCTTTTGCAAACAAACAGCAATTCTAAGGAATATTTGCTGGACATTGCAAATACTCGGCTCTGGAATCATGATGATCTGGAGGTATGTATTAAAGTATGTAATGATGAAGATGCCAGCATAAAGTTAAATGTTATTCCCTCACTGGAGGGTATTGATACCGATAATGATGAACTCTTCAAATCACAAGGTTATTATCTAAAAATAAGTGAAAATGAAATTACCCTGAAGTATGAAAATAATGCAGGTTATATTTACGGAATAACCAGCATTATCCGATTGCTACAAAAAGAAAAAAATAAATACAGATTACCTTTGTGTGAAATTACAGATTATCCATCAGTGCCGGTTCGTGCGGTTGCTCCTACTTTTTCCTGGTATGCAGGTTACGGCAGGATAGGTTTTGATTCCCAGTTATGGGGGTATGATGAATGGGTTGAGTTTATCAATATCTGCGTTGATAACAAAATTAATCAATTCAACATGGTAATGTATGGATATTGGCCTTTTGAAATGGAAAACTATCCGGAAACTGTTTTACGTAATATTCCAATCAAAATTTGGAATGCTGAAAATCGCAGATGGTTGACTGTACGTTACACCCATCCGAATCTCGAAGAAAAATTTCTCCGGAAATTAATAGATTATGCACATAAGCTAGAAGTCAAGATTTTTGCTTATGTTGGACTTAATTCGTATAACGGCGGATACAGTATTAAGCATCCTGAAGCACGAACCAAACCGCCTAAATCAGAAAAGTTTTTAAACGACTTTGATTCTCTTTGCCTAAGCTATCCAGGCACTGTCGATTAC
>DUOI01000024.1 GCA_012838915.1 Clostridiales bacterium | reverse complement strand
CAGTTGTTCTGCTGCTGCCTTGGCAACCGCCATGGAAACACCTAAAATAGCGTTGGCACCTAATTTACCTTTGTTATGGGTACCATCCAGCTCAATCATCAACTTATCAATTCCAATCTGATCCAGGGCGTTCATACCGATAATTTCTTCGGCTATAATATTGTTGACATTGTCAACAGCATCCTGAACACCTTTGCCCAAATATCTGTCCTTATCACCGTCACGAAGCTCAACTGCTTCGAAAGCGCCGGTGGAGGCACCGGAGGGTACGGCAGCTCGGCCCATGGCTCCGCCTTCCAGGTATACCTCTACCTCAACGGTAGGATTGCCTCTGGAATCCATAATTTCTCTTGCAATTACATCAACAATGGTCATCATATGTATTATTCTCCTTTCAGTTTTCACTTTCAAGTATTTACCTGATTGCGATCAGGCTTTTGCCTGTCATTTCCTCTGGCTTGTCCAAGCCCATCAGATCCAGTAAGGTCGGTGCGATATCAGCCAATCTTCCGCCTTCCCTCAACCTTGCATGCTTCATATTTTCGTTCACCAATATGAAGGGAACTATGTTGGAAGTGTGGGCGGTATGAGGTTGACCTGTGGTATAGTCCAGCATTTGTTCTGCATTTCCGTGGTCAGCCGTAATCAGCACTGTCCCCCCTGCCTTCTGAACAGCCTTTACTACTTTACCCAGACAGGTATCCACCGTTTCCACTGCTTCTATTGCAGCATTTAAATCACCGGTGTGGCCAACCATATCGCAATTAGCGTAGTTCAAAATCATCACATCGTACCTGCCGGATTCTATACGCTTCACAGCTTCCTCCGTCACCTCCGGAGCACTCATGGCAGGCTGCTGATCATAGGTGGGAACCTTGGGGGAGGGTATTAACACCCTTTCTTCCCCGGGGTTGGGCACCTCTATGCCGCCGTTGAAAAAGAAGGTGACATGAGCATATTTTTCCGTTTCAGCGATTCGAAGCTGAGTCTTGTTATGCCTGCTGATATACTCTCCGAAAGTATTGGTCAGACTCTCGGGTTCATAGGCAACAACCAGGTTTTCAAAGGTCTCATCGTATTGAGTCATGGATACAAACCTTACCGGGAAATAGCCTTTTTTCCTCTCAAACTCACCGAAGGAAGGTTCTATAAAGCTTCGTGTCAACTCACGAGCCCGATCAGGGCGGAAGTTGAAAAAGATAATCCCATCGTTCCCGTCGATTGTTGCAACCGGTTTCCCATCTTCCATTATCACCGTAGGTTTAACAAACTCATCGGTTTCATTGGCGTTATAGGACTGCTCCATAGCCTCCACCGGGTTATCCGCAATTTCTCCTTCACCCAGCACCAGGGCATTATAGGCTTTCTGTACTCGGTCCCATCGCTTATCGCGGTCCATGGCATAGTAGCGGCCTGATACGGTTGCTACCTTGCCGAATCCCAGCTGACGCAGCTTAGAGCCCAGTGTTTCCAGAGTGGCTTTTCCGCTGGCAGGCGGTACATCCCTGCCGTCCATAAAGGCATGGATATATACCTGGGGCAAGCCCTGTTTCTTAGCCAGCTCCACCAGGGCATATAAATGCTCTGTATGGCTGTGTACTCCGCCCTCGGAAACCAGCCCCATTAAATGCAGCTTGGAACTGTGCTGTTTAACATGGGCAATGACATCCAGAAAGGCTTTGTTTTGAAAAAAGTCTCCTTCTTGTATCGCCTTGCTTATTCTGGTGAAATCCTGGTAGACAATGCGCCCTGCACCAATATTCAAGTGGCCAACCTCAGAATTTCCCATCTGCCCTTCCGGCAGACCTACATCCAGGCCGCTTGCATGTATGGGTACATGTGGATAGGATGCCCATAATCGGTCAAAATTAGGCGTATCCGCCATCTCTACAGCATTGGCTTCCTTGATTGCACTGAGCCCGAAACCGTCCATAATTATAAGGGCTGTCAATTGTTTTGGCATAAAGTCCTCCTCAAACTGCAAAAGGCTCATCAATCATTAAAATTGACAATCTTTGCAAAATCCTGTGCTTTCAAACTGGCACCGCCCACCAGACCGCCGTCGATTTCCGGCATGGCCATCAGCTCTGCAGCATTTTCAGGCTTCATGCTGCCACCATACTGAATACGGATTGCATCTGCTGCATCCTGTCCGAATAAACCGGCCACGGTATTTCGGATATAGCCAATTACTTCGTTGGCATCTTCACTTGTTGCGGTTTTTCCGGTGCCAATTGCCCAGATGGGTTCGTAGGCAATCACACAGGTTTTCACGTCTTCCAGGGACAAGCCCTTCAGAGCCGCTCTTGTCTGGCCTTCTACCAATGTGCGGGTAATTCCCTGCTCCCTCTGCTCCAGGGTCTCACCTACGCATATTATGGGTATCAGCCCATGTGCCAGGGCAGAATGGACTTTTTTATTAACGGTCACATCGGTTTCCGCAAAGTATTCTCTGCGTTCCGAATGGCCGATAATGACATATTCAATGCCCAATGCATTTAACATGACAGGCGAAATCTCACCGGTAAAAGCGCCTTTCTCTTCCCAGTACATATTCTGAGCGCCTACTTTAATATTGGTTCCGGCGGCCGCATCCTTAACTGCCTGCAAAGCAGTAAAGGGAGCGCAGATTACAACCTCTGCATCGGAATGTTCTACCATGGGCGCCAGTTCCCTTACCATGGCGGTTGCTTCTTCCGGTGTTTTGTTCATTTTCCAATTTCCGGCTATAATAGGTCTTCTCATCTTCAATCTCCTTAATTTTTATCCTGCTATATCTTATGGTTAACCTGAACTAATGGCAAAGCCTGTTTTTCAAAGTACAATTAGCTTATTTATCGTCTAATACCGCTACCCCGGGCAGCTCTTTTCCTTCCAGGAATTCCAGGGAGGCACCGCCGCCGGTGGATATATGCGTCATCTTGTCTGCATATCCCAGTTGTTCAACTGCCGCTGCGGAATCGCCGCCGCCTATAATAGTTATACCACTACATTGGCTCATATAATCTGCAATTGCCTGGGTTCCTTTTGCAAATGCAGGCATTTCAAATACACCCATAGGCCCGTTCCATACTACCAGTCTTGCATTGACAATGGCTTCGCCAAATTCCTTCCTGGATTCCGGCCCAATATCCAGACCCTGCCAGTCGGCGGGAATCTGATTGCTGGGTACCACCTTATAATCAGCATCCGCCTTAAATTCTGCTGCCGCCACGGTATCCACCGGTAAAAGCAGCTTCACACCTTTTTCGTCTGCCTGCTTCATCAAATCGGATGCCAGCTCTACCTTGTCCTCCTCCAGCAAGGATTTTCCAATTTCATAGCCCTTTGCCTTGAAAAAGGTATATGCCATGCCTCCGCCGATAATCAGGGTATCCACCTTGCTGATGAGGTTGCGGATAACTCCGATTTTATCCGAAACCTTGGCACCGCCCAGGATGGCAACAAAAGGACGATCAGGATTGTCCAAAGCTTTGCCCAGGACCTCCAGTTCCTTTTTCAACAAATAGCCGGCAGCCGCAGGCAGATAATGGGCTACTCCTTCCGTTGACGCATGAGCTCGATGAGCTGTGCCGAAGGCATCATTTATGTATACTTCACCGTAGGCTGCAAGGGCCTTGGCAAATTCAGGGTCATTCTTGGTTTCAGCCTTATGAAAACGCAGGTTTTCCAGGAGTACAATTTCTCCCTCTTTTATGTCTTCCACCAAAGCTTTTGCGCTGTCACCAATGACATCCTCCGCTGCTTTGATCTCCATGTTCAACAGCTCACCTAAACGCCTGGCGACAGGGGCCATGCTGAAATCGGCTTCAAAACCGGTTCCCTTAGGACGGCCCAGGTGAGACATGAGGATAATTTTTGCATTTTGATCCAACAAATATCTGATGGTGGGCAATGCGGCCCGAATTCGGGTATCATCGGTGATATTGCGTTCTTTGTCCAATGGTACATTGAAGTCAACCCTTACCAGCACTTTTTTACCGCATAATTGCAGATCTTCCAATGTTTTTTTGTTCATCTCGTCCACTCCTTTTCGACTATAAGATTAATCACAAAATACTTCTTTACAATACCGTCATCGATTAAATCAGATTTTACCCACCGACCGGTGGGTATGGATTGTTCATAATATAGTATCTCTTTTTTAAGCAAACCTATCATTTCAGGAAAAATTCCGGTGATTTACCTTAAGTATCAGCTTTACACACGAAAGCTTTTTTTCGCCCATCCAATTTTACTATATTGTAGCTGAAAATTCAATACAAACCAGAATATGCACTTTCCCTTTGCAATTCGGGAAAATCCAATTGCCTTAAAGCTTCAAACAGGATAATTGCTACGGAATTGGACAGGTTCAGGGATCGGGCTTGCGATCTCATGGGAATACGGATACATCGCTCATAGTGTTCTGCCAGAAGTTTTTCCGGCAGACCTGCTGTTTCTTTGCCGAAAAACAGAAAACTGTTTTTCGTATAACAAACCTCGGTATAAATATGTTTTGCCTTGGTGGAACTGAAATAAAAATCCCCCGATGGATAAGCTTTAAAAAAATCATCCAAAGATTCATGATACCTGATATCCAGTAAACCCCAGTAATCCAGGCCGGCACGCTTTAAGTATCGATCCTCCGTAGAAAAACCCAAAGGCTTGACCAGGTGAAGAACGGCGCCGGTTGCAGCGCATGTTCTTGAGATGTTCCCCGTATTTTGGGGGATTTCCGGTTCCACTAGCACGATGTTCAGTGGCATATAAGTTATTCCCGCTTTCTAGTTTTCAATGTATAGCAAGCCTATGGTACCTGGACCGCAATGGCTGGATATTACCGTTCCCGCCTGGGTAACGTATACTTCGGATACGCCTAGTTTTTCCAGGCGATTTTTAAAATCCATGCATTCTGCTTCCGTACTGCCGGAGTGGGTTACGAAAGCTCGCTGCAGGTTGATTTGCGTGCCGTCACCAACCACTTCCTTATAAAATTGTTCCAGGCAGCTGGAACGTTTTCCTCTGAATTTGGCACCAACAATCATACCGCCGTCCTTGACAATAATCTGAGGTCGAATTTTCAATACATTACTTGCCAGTAATTGTATGGCACTGCATCTGCCTCCCATATGGAGATACTTCAAAGTGTCGATGATAAAACTGACCCTTACCTTGGGAACCAGCTCCGATACTGTTTGATAGATTTCGGCAGCTCCCTTGCCTTCCTGCGCCATTTCAGCAGCTTTCAGCGCTAACAGGCCGATTCCGGTTGACAGGCTCTGGGTATCCAATACCCGTACCCGTCCTTCATCAAATTCTTCCGCGGCCAGCCTGGATGCCTGGAAAGTCGCCGAAAGCTTGGATGAAAGACCGATGTATAAAACATCGTATCCCGCCTTCACCCATTTGTAGAAGAATTCATAAAAGTCTCCGGTCGATGGGGCTGAGGTTTTAGGAAGGGTTTTGGTCTTTTCAACCTGCCGATAGAGTTCTTCTGTAGTCATTTCGATTCCGTCCAAATAACTTTTGCCTTCAATAAGAACATAGAGGGGTAGCACCGCGAGTTCAAATTTCTCCACTAATTCCGGTGTTAAATCTGCTGTACTGTCGGTAACAACTTTTACGGGATTCATGACATTCCTCCTGACTGTATAATTTCTCAGGGTCATGCGTTAAAAAAAATAAATATAAATGCGGATATAAGCGCTGACCTTTTTACTATTATATTACATTTTAGCAAATGTACAAACACATAATTAAACCCGCCTGGTTGAGACGGGTTTCAGCAGGATAAGTGAATGTTTGTTCAACCCAGCAGATTATTCAGATGGAGCGTACCCTGGGGGCGAATGTTTAATACGGTCACTGCATTTCTCCCAAACACGCTTTCCATTATACCGGAGTATTCCTCCAGGTATTCATCGGGCAAGTATACCTGAATGGTGCCTGCAAAGCCTCCTCCATGCACACGGCAGGCACCGTCTTTTACCTTTTTAAGAAAGTTTTCTGTTAAAGCCAAAGCCAGTGCTATGCCCTGTTCTTTAGGATTGCTAGCGGACCAGCAATTCTGCAGCAGACGCCATGAGCTGCTGCCTGATTCCCTGACCAGTTGAAGGAAATCCGCAAAACGGTTTTCTTCCAAAGCCCTGGCCTGATCTGCCACTCTCTGATTCTCCATAAAAAAGTGCATTGCCCTGAGAATGGCACGATCGCCTGTTTTTTCGCGGAGTATATTAATGTTTTCAAAAATATCCTCCAGGGACAATTCCCTTAAAACCTCTTTACCCAGGATTTGTGCAATGCTTTTCATTTCCAGATGTACATCAGCATAATCCTGGATCAGACTTTCATGGCTCCCGCCGGTATCTACAACCAATATACTGTACCCATGGGCTGCAGGGTTAAAATTTACCTTCCTGTATTCCGCCTTCTCGCTGTCCCGAAAATCTATGGCTACAAAGCCGCCGACGGCGCAGGTCAATTGATCCATTAAGCCGCAAGGCTTGCCAAAATAAATATTTTCTGCATATTGCCCGATCTTTGCCAGCAATAGGGGTTCCAATTCATTGTTATTATACAAGGCGTTAATTATCGTTGCCAATAATACCTCAATGGAAGCAGAAGAACTCAAACCGGAGCCTTTGGCAACAGAGCTGGAAATACAGGCATGAAATCCTCCGATTGTATGTCCCAGTTCCCTGAATCGTGCAGCAGTTCCTCGAATTAAGGCAGTAGTGGTTCCTCTTTCATGGGGAACAGGTTCAAGCCGCGACAGGTTCAATATGAATACATCAGGACATCCTTCCGAATAAATTATAATTTGGTTGTCATCCGTTGCCGTTACAGCAGCTATGGTGTCAAATTGTACAGAGGCAGCCAAAACACAGCCGGCATTATGATCCGTATGATTGCCTCCTATTTCGGTACGCCCGGATGTGCTGAACAGCTGAATATCCCCCTTGTCTTCGGGAAAAAAACCTTTGTATGCCCGTATCAGCTTTTCATATCGAAGAATCTGATATTCCAGTGTCTGTTCATGCCCACCGTATAACCTGGCAAAGGTTTCCCTGGTTTTGACCCCTTCCAGTAAATTGAACCGATTTTGCTGCATTCCTGAAACCCCCTGCATAATCATATTGTGTATCTGCTTCTAAAATGAATTAGAATGACGGTTAACATAATTAACAAAAACTCATATTATATTGTTGTCTGCAAACAACCCTGCTAACGAAAGATCTCAAACAACCGGCTGCGCCTGATTCTAACGGTCTTTTGCGGACAAAGTTCCTGACAGCAATAGCATCGAATACACTTCTTCATATTAACCACAGGCTTTCCATCTGCCATGGAAATCGCTTTGGGGGGACAGTTTTTCTCACAGTCCCGGCAACCGATGCAGCCTTGGTAATCAAATACCGGCATGGGCCCAAAGCGGTTATTGATGAATCGGGCAATGAAGCTGTCCTCGCTGAAAAACTGCTCAATAAATCCCACATGTTTGTGACTTGGTATTTTAAAATTATGAATCTTCAATTCATCCAAAGAATCCCCCAACAGGGCAATATCCTTTATATCACTGCAAAGACCTCTTTCCCCTGCTCTTTTTATGGTGCATACCATATCCGGTGCAATTCCTACCAGGGAAACACATGCTACATCCAGCGCATAGGGATTGGTGCTTGCCAGTATGGCACCTATTTTTCTGGGGTCACCTGCAGAAGGCCCCTGTCCCTCCATACCGATTACTGCATCCATGATGGAGAGAGCCGGCTTAACATAGGTGCTGATATCCAAAAGCATATCGGAAAAGTCTTCCAGCCTTTTCATGCGCAAATGGTATTCCGCCTTTGTGGTGCCCGGAATGACGCCAAAAAGGTTCTTAACAGCCCCGGTAAAAAGAGTCATACCGTGAGTTTTCAGCTTGGCAATATTGATAACTGCATCAGTTTCTTCCAATGCCTTCATTATGGTCAGGTTTTTGATAATCTTGCCCTCGGGATGGGACTTTTCCACTGCATCCACATTATAGTTAAGCTCGATTTGATCCCTTGAGGCAATCGCCTCCATACCACAGGCACGGTAAACGCCCCTTAAAGCCCGCTGTGTAAACAACCCTCCCGGGCTGTCTGCAATTATGGGAATACCCCCGGCTTCTTTCACCAGCCCGGCAACAGCCGCTGCTATCTCAGGGTGGGTTGTAGCCGCTTCTTCAGGTTTTTTGCGCATGAGCAAGTTGCATTTCAACAGAACTTTCATGCCAGGCTGCACAAAACGATTCATACCACCCAACAGCTCAATGCTTCTTGAAACCGAATCAAAAACATGCTGAGTTTTGTAGTCATTACATTTTACAATTGAAACACGTTCCATACCCATGCCCCTGTTCTATTCATTCTTTAATCATAATAATTTTTTATATGCTTTTACACATTTCACTTGCGGCTTGCCGATTTTTATAATATGTTGAATATGTGTTAATTGTGTTAATATGAGCAATCAGAGCTGCCTGATGATCAATTTGTACTATATGTCTGTCTGTTTACAATGTTTGTCTTGGAACAAGAATAGTATATTTTGCCTGTCCATATTTTAAGCCTAAGAAAAATATCAACAATAACAAAGCCCATATCATCAGTTTTTTTGGCTCAATTACCCTTTCCCGGTGCAGCCCAATGGCATTACCTATAAGATACCCCCCAAAAAGTCCTCCTATATGACCCCAATTATCTATTCCGGTACCGGTAAACCCAATGAACAGGTTGATTGCTATAATTAAAAACAGTCCGGGACCGAAAATCCGGCGAAATACATCTTTTCTTCGCTGTCTGAAATACAGTAGAGAGCCCATAAGACCGAATATAGCTCCGGAAGCACCTGCTGACGGGTTTGGGCTGAACAAGTAGCTGAGCAGGCTGCCCATAAGACCGGAACCCAAATATACTATAATAAACTTCACTTTGCCGTACAAGCTTTCAACCATCGGCCCGTATACATATATGGCATAGGAGTTAAAGAATAAATGAGCAATTCCGATATGCAGAAACATGGATGTAAACAGCCGCCAATTTTGGCCATAGTAAGCTATTAATTCGTTTACCTTGGCACCGAAAATAAACAATTGCTTACTTTGACTCCAATTAAAAAGCCAGCCTGTCATGTTCATCAACAGAAAAACCGCTATATTCAAACCAAGGATAGAATATGTCACATAGGGAGGCCGGTTGTCTACATGCAGTATCTGCCTCGGAGGAGGCGGTTGGTATTGCACATCGTCCAGATCCCTTTCCTCCAGAACTTCATATTCGCCTTCAATATGCTCATTATTACCCCAATAATCCAACATGATTCCCTCCTGACAGGGCACTTGACAAATCACCATTTATCACACAATACATACCACGGCATAATACCCTAAAACACTGTTTACATCAATCCTCCATCAATCCCGCAATAACCTGTAACTGCTCTTTGGTATAACCTCGCTTCAGCATTGGCTTAATGATATTCTCTTCCTTATCCGGCACGTAGGAGCGAATTACAGTACAATTACCGTTAATTCTTACCCTGGGCAGGGAAGCGGGCAGAAGGCAGGAAGTCCCGGCAGGCAGCTCTGCCCGGCCGCTGTCAAACTCAATGGTACCTTGTCCGTCAATACAGGTTAGCGTTTGAAATCGTCTGCCATCCATAACAATCTCCATATTGCCCTGAATCCGCAGCTCTTCCACTGCGAAATAATCGCAGGCAATATAAAGGATTCTCTGGCCTCCCCGTTCTTCAACCTTCAGGCCGGTAAGGGTTCCGCATTCCCCGGCATCGAAGTCTATGACATCCAATGCTTTTTCAATATGCAACTCTCTCTGCCGGCCCTTGTCATCCACTCGATTCCAGTCATATACCCGATAGGTGGTGTCGGAATTCTGCTGAATTTCACATATCAATATGCCTTCCCCAATGGCATGCACCGCACCCGCCGGGATATAAAGCACGTCCCCGGCCTTCACTTCCAATTCCTGCAGACATTCCTCCAACCGCCCTTCATCCACATTGCGGCGAAGCGTTGCCTTGTCAATGCCTTTCCTGATGCCATAAATCAGTTTTGCCCCTGGTTCAGCATCAATAATATACCACATTTCGGTTTTCCCCAATTCTCCCTTTTCATGGAGCATGGCATATCGATCTCCCGGATGGACCTGGACAGACAACCAGTCAGCTGCATCCAATATTTTTATCAAAAGTGGAAACTTGCGGTAATTTTCATGATATACCTCAGAACCCAGCAATTCTTTCCCATATTTCTCAATGGCTTCATCCAGGCCGACACCCTTAAGTGGTCCGTTGCTGATAACACTCATCCCGTTTTTATGGCAGGATATCTCCCAGCTTTCTCCTATTTTATCATGCTCCAGCAACCTGTTGTACTTATCAGCCAGTTTTCCGCTTCCCCATATTCTTTCTTTATGGATGGGAGTAAAAAATAAAGGATACAGCATCCCTTCACCCCTGGAATTATTTTTAATTCTCATAACATATCAGTCTATTATGAAAAATGGTATTATAGCTTCATTGCTGATTTTAGAAGGCTCAACAAAATTAAAAAAGAAAAACTCTCACTTGTACAAAGTGAGAAATTGCCTGCAAAAGATTTCTTTTTGCTGACGGTGTCAATCATCGCTCATTCGGAAGGACAATGTATACAAGCTGTCACTTAAATGTACATTCTCCACAATAGCCTGATTGGGTACTGCAATATCGACTGCTGCAAAGTTCCAGATTCCCTTAACACCGCTTTGAATCAGAATCTCAGCTGCCTCCTGCGCCTTCTCCTTAGGTGTACATATTGCTGCTATATGCACTTCGTTTTCACTTATAAAGCTTTCCATTTCATCAATGTCATAAATCGGAATTCCCCGGATGGACATGCCGATTAATCTGGGATTTATATCAAATAAGGCCTTCACAAAAAAACCGTCTTTCTCAAAACCGGTGTAATTGGCGAGGGCTTGACCTAAATTACCGGCACCGATAATGATGATGTGATATTCATTATGTAAGCCTAAAATTTTTTGGATTTCCTGACGCAGCTCACTGACATTGTATCCATAGCCCTGCTGTCCGAAGCCCCCGAAACAGTTGAAGTCCTGGCGGATTTGTGAAGCAGTCAAGCCCATCCTCTTACTTAACTCTTTAGAAGAGATTCTTTCTATTCCGGCCTTTTCCATATCGGTTAGATGTCGATAATATTTTGGCATACGCCTCATAACAGCTTCAGAAACATAGTTTTTTTCCTTTGCCACTCGAAACCCTCCGTTCTCTCATGTCAATAATATGGCAGATTTATTGTACCATTTTCTTCAATTCGGTGTCAATGTTGCTTCAGGCAGCTCGACACCTTAAAGTCAATACTCTCACTTTGCATTGCAGCTTATTTCTGATAGAATAGCATGGAAAGTAATCAAAGGAGAACACGATGATTCTATTATCATGTGAAAAAATATCGAAGTCATTCGGAATAAATGTCATTTTGAATCAAGTTTCTTTTACTGTAAAGGCGGGAAACCGCGTGGGGGTAGTCGGCACCAACGGCGCCGGCAAAACAACCCTGTTCAATTTGATAACAGGTGCGCTTCCCTATGATGATGGTTCAATGTATAAGGCAAAGGGACTGACCATTGGTTACCTGGAACAAAATCAAACTGTTAATTCCTCCAACACAGTCTGGCAGGAGCTGTTGACCGTATTTGCGCCGGTATTGGAGATGGAAAATCGTATCCGGTCTTTGGAAGAGCAAATATCCGCCTATTCCGATACCCAGGACGTCGAATATATTAAATTGACGGAAGAATACGGCACACTGCTGGAAAATTTTGAGGAAAATGGCGGTTATATTTACGAAAGCCGCATGAGGGGCGTTCTCATTGGGTTGGGTTTTGATACAGAGGAATTCCACCAACCCATATGGCAGTTAAGCGGCGGGCAGAAAACCAAAGTAGCCCTTGCCAGGCTGCTTTTAGAGAAGCCTGATATGCTGCTGTTGGATGAGCCCACCAACCATTTGGACCTTGAAGCTGTACAGTGGTTGGAAGAATTTCTCAAGGAATATCCCGGCACTCTTCTGACTATATCACATGACCGTTTCTTTTTGGACAGTCTTTGCGATCATATCCTGGAAATAGAAAACCGGAAAGCCACTCTTTTTCAGGGAAACTATTCGGAGTATCGCAGGAAAAAACAGTTGCAGAAAAAAACCCGGCAGAAGGAGTATGAACTGCAGCAAAAGGAAATTCAACGGCAGGAAGAGATTATACAACGTTTTCGTTCCTTTAACCGGGAAAAAAGCATCAAGGCTGCTGAAAGCAGGCAAAAGGCCCTGGATAAAATTAAAAGGATAGAAAAGCCCGTGAATACAGAGGATATCCGGATGTCATTTCATGTAAAAAAGCATTCCGGAAATGATATTCTGCAGGCAGAGGGCTTGAAAATGATCTTTGACGGCAGGGAGCTTTTTGCCAATGTAACCTTTTCACTGAAGAAAGGAGACCGGGTGGGAATAATCGGCCCTAATGGAATTGGAAAAACCACACTGTTCCGAATAATCCTGGGGGAATTGCAGCCCTCCGCCGGCAGTGTGCGTTATGGAACCGGCGTGGATATCGGTTATTACGATCAGGAACAGATTAGCCTCACTCCGGACAAAAAAGTAATAGATGAGGTGTGGGATGCCTTTCCCCAATTTACTGAGACACAAATCCGCAATACCCTGGCATTGTTTCTGTTCAGGGGGGATGATGTATATAAGCCCATCCACCAACTAAGCGGAGGGGAAAGAGGCCGGGTTATATTGTCAAAGCTTATGTTGGCTGGAAACAATTTCCTGCTGCTGGACGAACCCACAAATCACCTGGATATGGCTTCCAAGGAAATCCTGGAGGACTCCCTGGCGGATTATACCGGGACAATGCTGATCATTTCCCATGATCGATATTTTCTGAACAAGATTGCAGACAGAATATTTGAGTTTGATGAAAGCGGTGTAACCGAGTACCTGGGCAATTATAATGATTACCTGGAAAAGAAGAGAAATCAGGAATTGTTTGCGTCCGCGGGGATGGAGGAAGGGTCTGCTGAAAAGACAAAAACCGCTCAAAAGGAAGAAAGAAGAAGGGAAAGGCAGGAAAGGGAGAGACGAAAAGCCTTCCGACAACTGTTGAAAGGTGTGGAAGGCAGGATACATGCTTTGGAAGCGGAAATCCGGGAGCTGGAAAAGCTCCTGTATGATCCGGATATCTACAAAAATACCGATAATATGCTGGAAATACAGCAGCAATACAATCAGAAAAAACATACCCTGGATGCTGCCTACGAAGAATGGCTGGAACTGCAGGATTCTTTCGAGGAAGCATCCCAATAGGTATGATAAACCAGTGCGATATTACACGCTCATTTTCAGTTGGTAATCATTGCACTTGTCTTATTTGCAGGATTTTTGTCGATAGCATTTATTATTTTTTGCCTTGCTGATTATCTGAAATAATTTACGCCGGATTGAAAAATCAATTGTTCCTTTACGCCGGGGACATTCTTCGCAACATGCGTACCCACCCGTTCAGAGTGGCACATCTTGCCAAATACCCTGCCATCCGGACTGGTAATTCCCTCGATTGCTCCCATAGAACCGCTGGGGTTATGTGGAAAAGCACCTGTAGGGTTACCTTCCTCATCCACATATTGGGTGGCTATCTGCCCTTTGGCAGCCAATTCCCGAATCATATCAGGACCGGCAATAAACCTTCCTTCCCCATGTGAGTAGACAATGGTATGAATGTCGCCGGGCTCGCACAGGGCAAGCCAGGGAGACAAAACTGATGCAACCCGTGTTTGTACCATTCTGGACACATGCCTCCCTATGGTATTAAGGGTCAAAGCAGGAGAATTGCTGTCCGAATCCCGGATTTGCCCATAGGGTATCAGGCCCAGCCTGATCAATGCCTGGAATCCGCTGCCGATACCCAGGATTAGACCGTCACGCTTTTCCAAAAGCTCCATCACTGCGTCCTTAACAGCAGGATTTCGGAATACCGCTGCCATGAACCTGCCGCTGCTGACCGGCTCGTCGCCGCTGAATCCCCCGGGAATCATCAGAATCTGGGTGTTTCTTATCCTCTCAGCCATTTGATTAAGTGAATCATCAATTTCTTTGGAAGTAAGATTTCGGAATACCATCACATCCGGTAATCCTCCGGCCTTTTCAAAAGCCTGAATGGTATCATATTCACAATTTGTTCCCGGGAAAACCGGTATAAACACCCTGGGAGAAGCAATTGATACGGTTGGACGACCAATGCTTCGTTTTTCATAAAGGTATGTTTCAAGCCCATTTGATACTTCATTTGTCCGGGTAGGGAATATGGATTCCAATGGACTTTCCCATGCCCGGCAGGCTTCCGCCAAGGAAACTTCCTCCCCATTAAATGTGATGGTTTCCTTTTTCTGCGTATGCCCCAGTATGGTATAATCGATATTGCCAAACAACTCGGACAAATTCTCTTCTTTTGAAATTTCCAGTAATATAGAGCCATATAAAGGCTTAAACAACAAATCTTCCTGAATGGCCTCAAAAACAAAGCCAATCCGGTTCCCAAAGCACATCTTGCTGACAGCTTCAGCTATCCCTCCACTGCGGACGGAATGTGCCGCCCTTACCTTTTGCTGCCGGGCTAAGCTGTATATGCAAGTGTAATTTTCAGCCAATTGATCAAAGACAGGTAATTCATTCTCATCCTGATTAAGCTGGATCAATACAACCGTACTGTCGGTTGATTTGAATTCCGGAGACATAACAAAACCAGCATCTGTCAAAGCTATCGCAAAAGCTACCAAGGTAGGGGGAACATTTAAATTTTCAAAACTGCCGGACATGCTGTCCTTGCCGCCAATGGCAGGTATCCCCAGCCTCTCCTGGGCATATAATGCACCAAGAAGGGCAGCAAAAGGCTTGCCCCATTTTTTGGGATCGTCGCCCAGCCGTTCAAAATATTCCTGCAAAGTCAAACGAATGGTTGAATAATCTCCACCCATAGCAGTTATCTTGGCGACGGCTTCTACAATGGCATACACTGCACCATGAAAGGGGCTCCATTCGGAAATTTCCGGATTGAAACCAAAGGACATAAGAGTAGCGGTATCGGTATTCCCTTTTAGCACCGGTATTTTTGCTGCCATACCTTCTGACGGGGTCAATTGATGTTTGCCTCCGCAGGGCAATAATACCGTACCGGCACCTATGGTGCTGTCAAAGCGTTCCACCAGGCCCTTCTGGCTGCATATATTCAGGGACTGGAGATTGGATATCCATCTTTCTTTCCAACCTTTTACGCAATTGAAAGTATGCTTATTATTCTTTGTATCCCGTTTATTGAAGTAATTAGCTTCTTTCAACGGAGATGTAACAAAAACATCAGCATACTGTTCCACACCGTTGGTATCAAGAAAATCCCTGCTGATATCAACTATATAACTGCCCTGCCATTTCATTTGCAGACGATTGGTATCCGTTACCCTGGCAACCACTGTAGCCTCCAGGTTTTCTTCCCTGGCGGCATTTATAAAGGTCTCTGCATCTTCCGCTGCCAGAACCACTGCCATTCTCTCCTGGGATTCAGAAATTGCCAGCTCCGTTCCGTCCAGCCCCTCGTATTTCTTAGGTACAAAATCCAGGTTGATATCCAGCCCGGGTGCCAATTCTCCAATGGCTACGGAAACGCCGCCCGCCCCAAAGTCATTGCATTTCTTAATCAGCCGGGTTACTTCCCGTTTACGAAACAACCTTATAATCCTACGCTCTGTGGCAGGATCTCCTTTTTGTACCTCGGCACCGCGGGAAAACAGTGATTCCTCATCATGGGCTTTGGAGGAACCGGTTGCACCGCCGCAACCATCCCGCCCTGTGCGTCCTCCCAGCAATACCACAACATCACCGGGCTGGGGTTTGGAGCGTACAACGTTTTCCCGGGGAGCTGCCGCTATTACAGCACCAAGTTCCATACGCTTTGCTACATAGCCAGGATGATAGATTTCGGTTACCTGACCCGTTGCCAAGCCAACCTGGTTGCCATAGGAGCTGTACCCGGCAGCTGCGCCGGTAGTAATTTTCCTCTGGGGTAGTTTTCCGGGTATTGTTTGTTCAATTGGCCTCCTGGGATCGCCGCTGCCCGTAACACGCATGGCCTGATATACATAGGATCTGCCGGAAAGCGGATCCCGAATGGCACCGCCCAGACAGGTAGCAGCGCCGCCAAAGGGCTCAATTTCAGTAGGATGATTATGGGTTTCGTTTTTAAACATAACCAGCCAGTCCTGCTTTTCGCCGTCCACATCCACCTTCACAGCAATGCTGCAGGCATTGATTTCATCCGACTCGTCCAAATCAGAAAGCAAGCCCTGTTTTTTCATCTTCTTCATAGCTATTGTAGCAATATCCATCAGACAGAATTTCCTTTGTTTGTCTGCGTATACTTCCTCCCGGGCCTGTTGATATACTTCATAAGCTGATTTGATTGCATCAGTATATGGCCCCTGCTCAAATTCAGCCTGCCGAATACCGGTTAGAAATGTTGTATGCCGGCAATGGTCAGACCAATAGGTATCAATAACCCGCATTTCCGTTATGGTTGGATCCCGATGTTCAGTGTCGCGAAAATATTCCTGGCAGAACTGCAGATCTTCCGGCGTCATGGCAAACTCCATATCCTCCCAGAATGAGACCAGTTCTTGCCTGTTCATTGCTATAAACCCATTCAACACCTTCACGTCAGCGGCTTCTTCATAACTCATGTGCAAACTTTGGGGTTTTTCCTCAGCAGCCTCTCTGGATTCAATGGGGTTAATGCAGTAGCTCTTAATCTGCTCAAATTCTTTCGGGCTGATGTCGCCTTCCAATAATACAAGCTTAGCTGCTTTAACAACAGGTCTTTCCCTGCAAGTGATTGTCTGTATGCATTGCTCAGCAAAATCCTCCCTTTGATCATACTGGCCGGGTAAATACTCCATAGCAAACACCAATTGACCGTCTTCAACAGGCAGTTCTTCCTCGTACAACCTGTCTACGGGAGGCTCATAAAATATGATATCCCGAGCCTCAGCAAATTCCGTTTCACTCATCTCCACATCATATCGGTTAACAATACGTACATTCTTCAAGCCTTCTATACCAAGGTTGGTTTTCAAATCCTTAAAAAGTTCCCTGGCTTCTACCTGAAATTCTGATTTTTTTTCCACATAAATTCGCTTTACCTGCAATGATTTTGCCTCCATTCAAAAGATTCGCACAATGTCTCAGGGTACACTTGTAAATTGGAGTTAAATAGGGATTGTTCAATGCTGCAATGACTTTTTTATTATATTACAAATCATTTCAGAAGTAAAACATCAGAATCAAATAAACAAGCATGAAATCATAAAGAGATTTCAGGTGGTAATACTAAAACGGAGGTGATCGAATGACCCGAAAATACCCAGGAAAAAAACCAGTATTTTTAATATGCATTATCTTTGCTTTATTTATTACCGGCTGCAACATGCTGCGACCGACAGCACCCAAAGAAGAAAGTGAGAAAAAGAAAAACCCACCCAAAGCCCTGACCCAGATGGAAAAAGAGACCGATGGAATTATCCAGGACTTGGAGGAAGTGCAGGAAAAGCGAGCCAAGCAGCTGAGAGAAATAGAAAATCCTTCAAAAGAGAGGCCCCCGGAACAGCCACAAGGACAGCAACAAAAGCAACAGCAGGACCAAAGCCAGCAACAGCAAGGACAGGAAGGCCAGGAAAAACAGCAGGAAGAGCAGGGCGGTCAACAGCAGGACCAGGGACAGCAACAAGGCCGGCAACAGGAAGGACAGCAGAAACAGGCACAACAGCCCCAGCAAACACCACAGCCTATACCGGAACCCGATTGGAACAAGCTGGAATCCATTGCCAAAACCCTTAATGAACAATGGAACAATTTTGAACCTGCAGCCAAGTCCGACGGGGCTATGAATGAAACCATAAAGGGATTTGAGGAGCAGCTTATTGCCTTAACTGAGCAAATCATGGCACGTAATGAGGAAAAGACCCTGATGGCTGCCATTTCCCTTTACTCCTATTTCCCCGACTTCCTGAAGCTTTATGCCCATAACCAGCCGCCGGAAATCAAGGAGCTCAGAGGCTTGACCCGACAAATCATTATGTATGGACAGCAGGACAAATGGCAGGAAACAAGACCGTTGCTGGATAAGATGAAGAAGGCCTGGCAGGAGGCTAAAACCAAAATGAAAAAAAACGACAAGATGTTGAATAGTAAAATCGATGCCGCTCTAAGCGACTTCCAGTTTGTTGTTACGGAAAAGAAGATCAATATGGCAAAAATCAAGGGCAGTATTCTGATTAAAAACCTGGATCAAGTGGAATAACGGGGACAGTTCTCAAATTTTTAAAAAAAGGACAGCTCTCATAATAAATTGGCTAAAACTAGAGACCTGTCTTAAAAGGTTGAGTGAAAATTTGAGAACTGTCCCCATTTTACCCATTTTAGCTGTTCCCGTGCTAGAAGCTTTGACAGCTGCTGACAGCCCTTTTCCATTGGTTGTATAAAGCATTTCTTCGGTCCAAATCCATTTCAGGAGAAAACTCTCTGCCAGCCCTCCAAATCTTTTCAATTTCCTTCTTATCCTGCCATACGCCGACCTCCAGCCCGGCAAGGAAGGCAGCCCCCTGGGCAGTTGTTTCCAAATTCGCCGGCCGTACTACCTTGACACCCAGAATATCCGACTGAAACTGCATTAAAAATTCATTGGCTGAAGCTCCCCCGTCTGCCTTCAGGTAAGACAAGGTAGTATCTGAGTCTTCCTGCATTACAGACAGGACGTCACGGGTTTGATAGGCGATGGATTCCAAAACAGCCCGCACTATATGATTGCGGTTAACCCCTCTCGTGATACCAAACATTGCACCTCTGGCATACATATCCCAATAAGGTGCTCCCAGCCCGGTAAAGGCGGGAACCATGTATACTCCCTGGGTATCCGGTACCGCCATTGCCAGCTCTTCACTTTCATCTGCGGTTTTTATTAACCCCACTTCATCCCGCAGCCACTGGACAGCCGCCCCGGCAACAAAAAT
>DUOI01000023.1 GCA_012838915.1 Clostridiales bacterium | reverse complement strand
GAACCCCGGACCGACCGGTTATGAGCCGGTTGCTCTAACCAACTGAGCTAAAGGCCCGCAAATAATGTGGTGACCCCTAGGGGATTCGAACCCCTGTTACCGCCGTGAAAGGGCGGTGTCTTAACCACTTGACCAAGGGGCCACAATGGTCGGGGCGACAGGATTCGAACCTGCGACCCCCTGGTCCCAAACCAGGTGCGCTACCAAACTGCGCCACACCCCGATGAACTACCTTTTCAGACGACGTATATTAATATACAACATTTTGATTGGCGTGTCAATAAAAATTAAATGAAAATCAAGGATACGCCGGTTCATACGCTTTCCCTTTTTTAATAATGTATGGTATAATATGCAGTGAATCCTAACCTATGAAGAAACAAAGGGGAGAGTATTACATGGATATTCGTCAGGTATGGAATGAAGAAAATAATACATGGTGTGTATCACTTTCAGGTGAAATAGATATCTATAATGCTCCAGAGCTAAAAACCGGTCTTTTGAGACTTATAGAACAACATAAGGGCAACATTCTAATTGACTGTGTAGATTTGGGATACATTGACAGCACAGGCCTGGGGGTATTAATCAGCGCTTTGCGCAGAGTCAAAGATTATAATGGTACAATCACCATTAAGAATCTAAAACCCTATATATATAAGATTTTTACTATCACAGGGTTGGATAAGGTTTTTACTATTGAGGTGCAGGAGTGATGAATATGGATGAAATCAGTATTAACTTGCCTGCTAAACCCGAGTACATGTCTGTTGCCAGGCTGACTACCGCTGGCTTAGCCAATCGTTTGGGTTTTACAATAGATGATATTGAAGATTTGAAGGTGGCAGTTTCTGAAGCGGGAAATTATTTGATAAATCAGTTTTCAGATATAACAGTTTTAAATATTCATTATCGGATCGAGTCGGATGACCGTATTTATGTGCAGATTAAAGTCCCTGGCGCAGCAGCGGTAGTGAATGAAAATAAAAGCAAAGAAAGTGAACTTAGTTTGTTCATTATTGAATCGGTGGCAGATCAGGTTAAAAAAGAAATTGATCGGGGTGTAATAAGGGGTTTCTCGATATTAAAAACAGGTGGGGGCAATCTAAAGAATGAATGATCAGTTAGGGGTACAAAAGAATGAACTACACGAAGACTCCTTACTTGCCGAATATTGCAGAACAAGAAATATAGAGCTGCGTAACCAGTTAGTTGGCAAATATCTGTATATCGCAGAAATCATCGCTAAGAAATTTACCAATCGAGGTATTGAGTATGATGATCTGTATCAAGTTGCCTCGCTTGCCCTCATTAAGGCGCTGGAACGTTATGATATCACTAAAGGGTATAAATTTTCCAGCTTTGCAACACCGACAATAGTGGGAGAAATCAAGAATTATTTCCGAGACAAAAGCCGGTTGATTAGATTACCGAGAAAGGAAAGTGAGTATATAAAGAAAATTGAGAATGCCAAATCACATTTATCCAATAAATTAGGCAGATCACCGACTCCGGATGAAATAGCAGAATATCTGGGTATTACATCGGAACAGGTATTGGAATTGATGGAATCCAGTTATACAACAAAAACAGCATCTTTGGACTTTTATATCGACAACGATGGAGAAACAGACCTGATGGCAGTAATCGGACGTGAAGAAAAGAATTATGGCTTGATTGAAGACCAGGACTTTATACAAAGGGTTATGTCAACATTGGATGATCAGGAAAGACAAGTTATTACAGAGCGGTTCTACAAAGGTCGCAGTCAAAGGGAAATTTCGGAAGAGATGGGAGTTTCGCAAATGTATATTTCCCGGATGGAACGAAGAATCCTCGAGCGATTTCGCAGATATCTGAAAAAAGACATATAGACAGTATGGCATTTTGTTTCATACCAACAAAGCCCGGGTAGAAATATTATACATTAGCGTTATTACGGGAGGCAGCCCTGGTGAGCATTCTGTACAGCAAAGTTATTTCAGGTTGTGAATCAAGTTGCATAAGAAAATTGATACAGGACATGATGAACTGTATAAGGTCTGTTTATAATCTTTCCGACAGTGATGATTATGAGTTTCGGTTGATATTAAATGAGCTCATAGCAAATGGGACGGTTCACGGCAATAAAAGGCTATGCGATAAATCCATTACAGCTCAAATCGAATCCCTCGACGGAGATACAATTGGCATTACCATCAAGGATGAAGGTTCCGGATTTGATTACCGCAGTTTTTTTAGGAATGCTTTTCCCTGCGATACCAATCCTTACTCGGAAAGAGGAAGAGGCTTAAAATTGATAAAAGCCATGTGTGATAAAATTCGATTTAATCATAGCGGCAATCAAATCCAGATTTGTAAAACCATAAGAAAACGAAAGCATTGACAAATATAATAGTGTATTATTAGTTTTTTTTTATTTAAGTGCAGGATTTTTATTCTTAATAGAGAAATAATAAAGAAACAGGAAGGATTATGTCATGGCAGCATTCTTGGTGGTCGGCAATCGCAGGATTAGACTTCGTTTCTTTATTATACTTGCCCTATTGCTGGAAGGAGCTTTCTATCTGTTTTTCAGCAATAAACCTGCCGTTGCCTATGGTACAATAAGCTTTGGCAAGCTGGATGTCGCCCATAAGGGACTGGCTGTCATAATTCGGGAAGAAAAGGTGTATACGGCTCCTGCATACGGTGAAGCCGTATACTTGGTTGCAGATGGTTCAGAAGTGGAAGCCGGTGAACCAATTGCAGTATTATATAAGGAAATATATGATGAGGATATCGTAAAACAACTCTATGATGTTCAGGAAAAAATCATAGGGTATCAGCAAGAGCAGCTTATGGACCAAGTAATAAGCAATGATATCACGAAAATTAATGCAGATATAGATATATTGGTTTCCGAGGTCCAGGCATCCGTAAAAGACATGGAGTATAACGAGTTAGCCAACTTGGAAAGTAACCTTCGAAAATTGCTAGAAAACAAACAAAAATTATTGGATTATCAGACTGAACCGGATTCCTATTTGACCGAATTATATAATAAGGAAGCAAACTTAATGGCTCAAATAGAAGAATGGACTATGCAAGTGGAATCGCCTGAGGCCGGGTTTATAAGCTTTTCCATCGATGGTTTTGAAAATATTCTGGGAGTCGACTCTTTGGACAAGCTGACCGCTGATGACATAGAATATGTATTAGAACATTCCGTTCAAGAGGCAACAGCTATAGAAACACATGACGGTGCCATGGAAAAGCAGCAGTCAGATGTTGTCAAGATAGAGCAGCCATTTTATAAAATTGTTGATCCGGCTTTAGAATGGTATGCTGTACTCTTATATAACAGTACTGATAATAATTTTAAGCAAGGGGATACCGTAAAAGCTGTCTTTGAAGGCCACGAAGAAATGTCCGCTCTTGTAACCCATGTACATAAGGAAAAGGATCAAACTATTCTGATAATGCAATTTTCAGGCATTATGGATAGAATGATCAATAAAAGAGTTTATCCTCTGGAAATTAGAAAAACAGTAGAAGGAATGATGGTACCAACGGGAGCCCTTCATAAAAACAAAGGTGTGCAAGGTATCTATGTCAAAGACCGGGATGGAAATATATTCATAGAAACGTCCATCCAGGCTTTGTACAATGGTTATGCCATTGTGGAATCGTTATCCGACGACCAGGTGTTGCAGCTTCACGATCAGGTGCTGACAGACAAACAATAGGAGAGTTACATGAATTATAAGCAAAATTTTAATATAGTTCGTCAAAAAATACAAAAAGCTTTACTGGCGGTCGGACGATCTGTTAATGATGTAACCTTAATAGGCGTTACTAAGAATGTAGAAGTAGATATTATCAGGCAAGCAGTATCCCATGGTATCGTGGATTTAGGCGAAAACCGGGTACAGGAGCTTCTTTCAAAGTACGAACAGGTAGAAGATGTCAGATGGCATATGATAGGCCGCCTACAGCGCAACAAAGTAAGGCATATTATTGATAAAGTGACAATGATTCATTCACTGGATAATCTGCCTCTTGCTCGGGAAATAAACAAGCAGGCTGAAAAAATCCAACGGGTTGTACCGGTTTTGATCCAGGTGAATCCGGCCAATGAGAAAACCAAGGCTGGTCTTCCTTATGAAGAAGTTATCCCATTTATCGAAACAATATATAACCTGAAATATATCAAAGTGAACGGGTTAATGCTTATTGCTCCCTTAACGGACGAACCGGAAACAGTCAGGCCTTATTTTATTATGATGAAGCAATTGTTTGACGGACTTAAGCGCTATAATTATCCACATGCTGACATTCAGTATCTGTCCATGGGTATGACCAACGATTTTGAAATAGCCATAGAGGAAGGCTCCAATATGGTTCGTATAGGAACCGCACTATTTGGTGAGAGAAAAAAGGGGGAAGAAGTTAATGGCAGGTAAGTTCATGAATAAATTCTTAAATTTTATAGGGTTGGAAGAGAATATTGATGCACCTATGGATGAAATGGCTGAAGAGATGGTTTCTACGCCGGGCAAAGATGAATTGATAGAACCTACTTTCCAGACCAAAAACAGGAGGGGGAAGGTGGTAAATATTCACCAATCCACCTATGTAAAGGTAGTAGTCTATCAAGCCCTTACCTATGATGATACCCAAGCCATCGTTGATAATCTGAAAAACCGCAAGCCCATTATAGTAAACCTGGATTCCTTGGAACAGGATTTGGCTCAGAGAGTCCTGGATTTTATGAGCGGAGCCGTGTATGCACTTGATGGCACAATACAGAAAGTGTCACGAAGCATATTTGTACTGGTGCCAAGCAATATAGACATTGTAGGGAATATTCCGGAGGATTTTAAAGGAAAAAGCTTTTATACCCTGGGTACCCGCATTGATAAGGAATAGGGGCTAACCGATTGCTTTCTACAATCACAGCATGTTTTCTAAAAGGAGTTATGCTCTTTCTCAATCTATATTCCTGGCTGATTGTTATTGATGTTACCTACGCACTTTTTACCAAGCCCAAAGATAAGAATTCCAGGCCAATGCAAGTGTTGAGAAATATGACAGATCCGGTTAACAATGTATTTAGAAGAATGCTTCGCAGACATGGTGTAGTTAATATGCCCGTAGATATTTCTCCTTTGCTTTCCCTGATTGCAATTTGGGTAATCTATCAGCTGTTTAATCTGTTTTTTAAGCGTTTTTACAAGCCTTTTTAGACAAGGGTTAATTCAGGCTTTTATGAGCAAAAGCATATATATGGTGTATTCAGTTTTTTACTATTGCATTTGCATAAAAAGTGAAGTGCTGGAAATATTATCATTGATGGACTTTATACTTATATAGTATTAAATGTAATGCAGGAAAAACAGGTTTTTACTATTAAAGGAAAATAAATATGAATGGAAGGAAGGGATATTTGTGCCACTGACACCCATGGACATACACAATAAGGAGTTTAGCAGATCTTTCCGTGGATATAAAGAAGATGAAGTGGATCAGTTTTTGGATGATATTGTAGACGATTTTGAAAAACTATACAAGGAAAATATAGATTTAAAAGACAGGATCAGAAGCCTAGCAGATCAAATTAATCAATTTCGTACAATGGAAAAAACATTGAGAGAAACACTTGTTACCGCTCAGAAAACGGCAGATGATGTAATAGATGTGGCACAGAAGAAATCAGAACTGATCATCCGAGAGGCTGAAGAGATGGCCCGCCAGATTAGGGAAGACGCTGATAAAGCAGTAATAGAAGCAAATCGAGAACAATTTGAAATCAAAAAACAAATCAAAATACTGAAATCTAAGATAAAATCCTTACTGGAGACGCATATAGAGCAAATAGAACAGATTTCTGAGGATGCGGCTGCAGCTCAGGAACATGTTACACAATCAAAATACGAATAACTGATTTTATAAGCGGACATACTTATGTATGTCCTTTTTATTTTGATACAACTTTTAAGGAAATATCTGTCGGATCCAACATTCTGGGCAGGAGGGATTTAGTGAATAGTTTTGAAATAGAGTATTTAAAAGACAGGTTACAGGATAAATTAATACATCAAAGCAAGAGCTTGTCCCTGCATAAAGAGCTGGGGTTTGAAGATTCCCTGCGGGACAGCTCAGGTGAATTATCCTCCTATGATAACCATCCTGCGGATTTGGGCAGTGAAACATATGAACTGCAAAAGCAATTCGCATTAGGAAAGCACCAGGAAAGGCAAGTCCATGAAATAAAAGCTGCATTGGAAAGAATGCAAAATGGAAGCTATGGCTACTGTGAGTTCTGCTGCAAACCTATAGGGTTTGAAAGATTAAAAGCCAAGTCTGAAGTCAGATTATGTATAGAATGCGAAGTGGATAAGAGTAAGGAAGCGCAGGATATTAAATACGACCGCCCTGCTGAAGAGGACTTGCTGGAAGTACCTTTTAATCGAACCTTTAACAAAGATGATTCTATTATATATGATGGTGAGGATGCATTACAGGATACACAGAAGTATGGCAGCTCAAGCAGTCCTCAGGATATAAGTGTAAATGAAAAAATTAACTATCAAAATACCTGGTATGAAAGTCATGAGGATTTGGGATATGTTGAAGATGTGGAAAGCATCAGCAATGAAACATATCTACAGCAATTGCCTGACAGCCATGGGGGATCCTATGATGGATACGTAAGACCGGAAAAAGAAGCCAGGATAAATTATTTTAGAGAAGAAGAGGAGGAAGAAAGCTGATACATCAAGGCGGTTTAGGTATATTAATTTCCTTGTAAATACACTATGGGAACCAGCGGCCGTATATGATATAATAGCCTCTAGTGAACAAGAAGAAGGAGGCTTACCATGCTGGAATCATTCATTATTCTATTTATTGTAGCAGCGGATCAGATTACAAAATATATAGCAGTTCAATACTTAAAGCCTTTGAGAACAGTACCTGTTTTGGAAGGTATATTTAGCTTAAGCTATGTAGAAAACAGTGGTGCCGCATTTGGTATTTTACAAAATCAAAGGTGGTTTCTTATTCTGCTGCCCGCTTTAATAATTGCTGCTATTATTGTTTATCTGGTAATACATCGAAATGAAAGCCTTCTGTTCAGAATCTGCCTGGCTGTTATTCTGGGTGGTGCCTTCGGAAATCTTATTGACAGGATTTTTCTGGGTTTTGTAGTGGATATGTTTCAGGCAACCTTTATTGAGTTTCCGGTTTTTAATGTGGCAGATATAGCAGTAGTATGCGGCACCATAGTCCTTGCTTTGCTGTTGCTTTTGCAGGGTAAGACTGATATTAGAGACAATAAATCCGGGGATAACGATACGAAGGACGAGGTTTCAGGTGAAGCAATTTGAATTTACGGTTAAAGCAGAGGATGCCGGACAAAGACTGGATCGGTATTTAGCGGGTAATCTTTCTCAATATTCCAGACACTATATTCAAATTCTTATCAGTGAAGGCCGAATTACCTTGAATGCCAAACCGGCAAAAGCTAACCACCGCCTGAAGCAGGGAGAGAGAATTCTGGTGGATATTCCTCCAGAAAGGAAAATAGAACTCATTCCCGAAAAAATTGATCTGGATATTGTATATCAGGACGATGACCTGGCAGTCATCAATAAACCGCAGGGGATGGTAGTTCATCCGGCTGCAGGGAACCATTCCGGTACTTTGGTCAATGCCTTATTATATCATTGTGATTCACTGTCCGGAATTAATGGCAAAATCCGACCAGGTATTGTACATCGAATAGATAAGGATACCTCCGGTCTGCTTGTAATTGCAAAAAATAATTTCGCCCACCTTAATCTTTCCCAACAAATACAAAACAAAGAGGTTGTTCGAATTTATCATGCCATAACGGAGGACAACTGGATAGAAGATCAGGGCACAATATCCGCTCCCATCGGAAGAAGTCCCACCAACAGGAAGAAAATGGCAGTGGTAAAGGGCGGTCGTAAGGCAGTTACCCACTACAAGGTTATAGAGCGTTTTGGCTCCCATACTTACCTGGAACTTACATTGGAAACCGGACGGACCCATCAAATACGTGTTCATCTGAATTATATGGGGCGGCCTATAGTTGGGGATCCTGTATACGGAAGACGCAACCAAAAGTTCAATTTAAGAGGACAGGCACTACATGCCGTCAGATTGACATTAACCCATCCGCGAACCAAAGAACAAATGACTTTCCACGCCCCTTTACCAAGATATTTTGAGAACTTGTTGGAAACATTGCGGAAAAAAAACGAGAAAAGTTAAAATATTTAAATTTAGTACTAGACAATCCAGAAATAAGTATGCTATACTATCTAAGAAAATAAGCCTTTAATTCGGTTCCGTGAGACCGAAAGGTGTTCATTTCATAAGCAGGCTAGTATTTATGGTTGAAATGCGTCTTTCCGGTCGGAAAGGCGTTTATTTATGCCCAAATTGCAAAAGGAGGTTATTCTTTATGCATATAACAGCAAAGGCACAGATAATGGACGAAAAAGCAATGAATCGGGCATTATCCAGGATAGCTCACGAGATAATTGAAAAGAATAAAGGAATAACCAATGTTGTTTTAGTGGGTATACAAAGACGAGGTGTTCCTTTAGCGCATCGATTAGCCGGTAAAATAAAAGAATACGAAGATATAGAAGTACCGGTAGGGATTTTGGATATTACCCTGTATCGGGATGACCTGTCCACCCTGTCAGAACAACCGGTAGTAAACAGTACAAATATTCCTTTTGATATTAATGGAAAGATAGTTGTTATGGTAGACGATGTTTTATATACCGGACGCACTGCCAGAGCTGCAATGGATGCACTTATCGACATGGGACGGCCGACTGCCATACAATTTGCTGTATTAATAGACAGAGGGCATAGGGAACTGCCCATACGAGCCGACTATGTGGGCAAAAACGTTCCAACATCTAAAAGTGAAGTAGTTAATGTCCAAGTAGCCGAATTTGATCAATGTAACCGGGTGATTATTACGGAACAACATAAGTAAAATTAAAGAATAGAATGGAATACCAGCATTACCCTTTAATATAGTCCCGAGAGGCTGTCAAGGGAATTTGATTTTAATCTTTTATGCCTTGATTCAGCCGTCAAGGCATTTTTTGTGGCAACTCCAGCCTGAAAAGGCTGTGAAAGCCGGTATCTTTTACCGGAATAAAGATAGAATACAAATATAGGAGGTTCGCAAATGAACAACAATAATCAAACAATAGGTTATTTGCCGGATGAAAGGCCTGCCCTGCCAAAGCTTTTATTGTATGCATTACAACAGGTAATTGTAATGTTCCCGGCAACCGTAGCCGTAGCCATTATCACAGGATTTCATATTTCTACTACCATCTTTGCAAGCGGATTGGCAACCTTATGCTTCCTTCTCATTACCGGCAGAAAAATACCACTGTACTATGGATCAAGCTTTTCATATGTTTCAGCAATTGTGGCCTTGATGGGCTCTAAAGCTCTTTCCGAATATGGCCTGAATGACAAAATTGCTATTGCCCAATTCGGAATTGTAATGTCAGGTTTTATATCCATCATTGCAGGGTTAATTGTCAAACGTTTCGGCAGGGATTCTATAGAAAAAGTTCTGCCGGCAACAGTTACCGGGCCCATAGCCATGGTAATCGGCCTGACCCTGGCAGCCAATGCTTTACAGGACGCATCTTCCATTTATATCGACAATCAGGGAACCATCAGCGTAGCTGAGTCACAAATTGCCATGGCAAGCAATATGGCCTGGATTGTTTCACTGGTTACACTGATATCAACTATTTTGTTTTCCGTTTATTTCAAGGGATTCCTGGGACAACTGCCCTTAATCCTGGGACCTGTATGTGGATGCCTGGCCGCCTTTATTATAAAGCTTACTACCGGTATCGACTTGTTCAAGGTATTGCCGGTCGGAACCAATACAGATATCTTTGCTCCTCCAATTTTCACTTTGCCTAAACCCACATGGAATGCAGTAGTGGCCATTATGCCCATCGCTATTGCCACTATTCCGGAATCCACTGCACATATCTATCAGCTCGACATTTATGTTAATGACCTTGCAAGAAAGAAAGGAAATAATAAGAAATATAAAATAGCAGATCTACTTGGATTGAATCTAATCGGTGACGGCATTGGCGATATTGTGGCTGGCTTAATTGGCGGTCCCGCCGGTACCAACTATGGTGAAAATATCAGTGCTATGGCTATAACAAAAGTATTCTCAGTACCGGTTTTGATTGCCGCTTCCATTATGTCTATGGTAATTGCATGTTTTACTCCTCTGGTGAATGCGATTTATTCCATTCCGACTGCAGTCATCGGTGGACTGGAAATCTATCTTTTCGGAGCAATTGCAGCCCAGGGTATCGCAATTATGATGGAGAAAAAGACAGATATGTTCAGTGCGAAGAATATCGCAATTATTGCTACCATTATGGTAATAGGAATCGGCGGACAATATGGATTCGGTGGAAATATTCCTTTCTTTGGACTGGAAGTACCATGTGTAGCAGGGGCAGCCATATTCGGCATAATTATGAACTTGCTTTTGAATATAGGTAACGGTAAAAAACAAATGAAAAATCAACAGGATAATATACACTAATTCTGAATAAATATTTAAGTAACATGAATAATCAGGCCCTTGACTTTATTGTCAGGGCCTTTTATATAGGGATGTGAGTATAATAATAAACACGGAGAAGTCACAATTTTCTCATTGACAGCATCATCTCCTCAGAAGGTGTAACAAATATGGTTTTATATTGCTCATAGATCACCATACCCGGTTTAGCTCCTTTGGGTTTTCTTACGTTTTTTCTGATGCAATAATCCACCGGCACATTTGCAGAACAGCGGCCATTGCTATAGTAAGCTGCCAGATTGGCAGCTTCCAAAAGAGTGGTATTCGGAATGGTTTTTCCTTCGGTTTTAACAATTACATGGGAACCCTGAATAGCCTTGGTATGCAGCCAAAGATCACCGGGCATTGCAATTTTGAAAGTGAGCCTGTCATTTTGTAAATTATTTTTTCCAACATATATTTCAAAACCGTCAGAAGAGAGAAAACGGTGCGGTTTAGAAGTCGTCAAAGGCCGCTTTTTCTTTACCCTTGCTCTCGTTTTCAAATAACCTTCCTGAACCAGTTCTTCCTGAATTTCAGTAATATCATTTTCATCTGTGCATATTGACAAATATTGAGTAATGCTTTCTAAATATTCCAATTCCTCCCTTGTTTCCTTTATAAAACGTGAATGAGTTTCCTGTACCCTTCGGTATTTGTTATACATCTTAAAATAATTTTGTGCATTTTGAGCCGGTGTTTTGGCCGGATCAAGAGGGATGGTGATCATGGAGTTGTCAGGACTATAAAAGTTGAGGAGCGTAACCTGTTTTGTACCAGTTGAAATCTGATGAATATTGGATATAATCAGCTCGCCAAACAAGCGATATTGCTTCGCATCTTTGGCTTTTTCAAGCTCCTTATTTTGCAGCTCTATCTTCTTACGACAGCGGGCTACATTATTTTTAATCACCCGATGTAGATGAGCTGTACGCTGCTGAATCCGTTCCGCTTTATCCCGCATTGAAAAAAACTCTTCCAGGGCTTCTGAGAAGGAAGTACAAAATTTTAGCCGATCAAGGTGATACATGGTGTATTGCATTGGAAAAACATCCAAGGGCTTTCCAGCGTCATCCATTAATAGGGTTGGCTGCAATTGATTGTCCCTTACCTGCTGAAAGAATTGCCGGAAAGCTTCCGCAATTTTACTGGTTTCTCCATTGCCCCTGTAGCAAATCTCTTCTGATGTTACTCTGGATATGCCGGTATAGACCTTTGTAAGCAGGTCAACCGGGCTGCTTCCAGGTTTAGATGAAAGCAAAACTTCTTCTACATCCAAAGCTTGTGCTGCTAAAGGATCAATCTTATTTTGAGAAGGAGGATAGGTATAGCTCCTGCCGGGCAGCACTTCACGCACCCTGCTTATGTTTTGATTGACATGCTTTATGGCGGCTAGAATCAAGTCGTCCGAATCTATAAGTATAATATTACTATGCCTGCCCATTATTTCAATAACCAGGAATTTTTCTGAACTGTCGCCCAATTCATTTATAGACGCAAAACCAATTTTAAGAATGCGATCCATGCCCAGTTGTTTAATGAAGGAAAGCCTTGCTCCTGACAAGTGTTTTCGCAATGCCATACAAAACATGGGCGGGGTAAAGGGATTGATTTTACTTTGCCGCGTCAGGTGAATTCTTGGATGATTCGCACTTGCAGACAGCAGAAGCTTATGATTGCCTCCCTTATTGCGTACTGTAATATGGATCTCATCTGCTTCCGGTTGTTGTATCCTATCTACACGGCCGCCCCTCAAAGCATCTTCCAGTTCCTTGGCGAGACCGTAAAGAAATACTCCATCAAATGCCATAATATGAACTCCTCCTTATTACATTCCATTATACATCAGTTGTTGTGAGAAGAAACAGGGGGTAAGGTTAAACTTTTGGCAGGAACTACGTTTTTCCAATAAATTATGTTACAATGAATAAGAAACAAAATACCGGAATAAATAATTAAGTATACATACAACCCCTTCTTGCCTAATATAAATAATATCAAGACATAGTCAAGGGGGGAGATTGTTTTGCATAAAAAAATCTGGTTGCTGACTGCAATACTTCTGATCTTTATAGCGATTTTTGCCGGTTGCAGTAAAAAAGACGAAGGGGAAGTTTTTCCCGAGACCACACCGCCGATGACTGATGAAAGCGATGAACTAATTCGAGAAACCATTGTCTATTATGAGGATGATGCCGGATATTTAGTGCCTGTTATGCGTAAAATACCATGGGTAGAAGGCATTGCAAAATACACACTCCGTATCATGATGGATACCCCGGAACAACAGGAGGATTTATTGATGATGGGGCTGCGGCCATTGCTTCCTGCTGATACGGAAATTCTGGGAATGTCTATTGCTGACGGTGTTGCAAAGCTGGATTTGAATGAAGCGGTTCTGAATTGTGAAGATGCAGCAAAAGAAAGCAATATGATACAGGGCATTGTTTTGACATTGACTGAATTCTCCACCATTGACAAGGTACAATTCATGTTTAACGGGAAAATTCTGGATAAGATGCCCCACGGTACAGTGGTAAAGGATCCTATCGGCCCGACTGACGTAAACTTGGAGATGGCTGAAGATACGACAGCGCAAGGTGCGACAGTAAGAGTTTTCTTCCAAAGCACCTCTTCCACCTTGTATGACTACCTGATACCGGTTACCAGAGTGACTTCTTCCCAAAATGCTTCCCTGGAAACAACAATAAATGAACTTTTAAAAGGTCCAATGGATACCGACAATATGACAATAGACATTCCGCCGGACACTAAGCTTTTGGGAATACAGATGGATGGCGGTGTTACCTACATAAACTTCAGTAAGGAGTTTAATGGTATAGCGAATTCTGAAGACAGCGAGGCAATGACAATAAAAGCAATTAAATTATCTGCAATGCAGCATCCGGAAGTAGAAAAGGTAGAATTACTTGTAGAAGGCAAGCCATACTCAGGAACAGCCAGCCTTGATAATGAACCGGTTTTTGCTAACGAGTGGTAGGAAGCTTAATCAGGCTGCTGAGAAGAAATGGCAGCCTGATCTTCTACTAATCAGTATACAAAGGAGAATGGAAATGAGACCTGATAAAAGGGCAAATGATGAGCTAAGGCCGATTCATATCACAAGTGGATTTATTCCCCAAGCCAGCGGATCCGTACTTATTGAATTTGGTAATACCAAGGTAATATGTACAGCGACAACAGAAGACAAGGTACCTCCATTTTTGAAAGGTACGGGAAAGGGCTGGCTAACGAGCGAATATGCTATGATTCCTGCATCTACCAATGTGAGAAAGCCAAGGGAATCCAGCAAGGGAAAGCTGGAGGGGAGAACACATGAAATCCAAAGATTAATCGGCCGTTCCCTACGCTCTGTCATAGATTTGAGTGCTATAGGGGAGAGAACAATTTGGGTGGATTGCGATGTCATCCAAGCCGACGGAGGAACTCGAACTGCCTCGATTACCGGCGGTTTTATCGCTTTAGTTCATTGCATAAACTGGATGATGGAGCAGAATATGATTAATAAAAGTCCTCTGTACAGTTATGTTGCGGCAGTCAGCGTGGGCATTTTTGATGGACAAGCAGTTTTAGATCTTTGCTATGAGGAAGATGCCAATGCTAAGGTTGATATGAACCTTGTCATGAATGATAAAGTTGAATTTATGGAAATACAGGGCACTGGGGAGGAAAAACCCTTTTCGTTGAATGAATTGCATCAAATGCTGAAATTAGGGCAGAAAGGAATAGAGGAAATTATTACTGCACAAAAAAAATCACTTGGAAGTCTTAATGAATTGGTGGTTGATATTCTATGAAACGATTGCTGATAGCCAGCAACAATGAGGGCAAAATCATGGAGATACGTGGGATGTTTTCACTTCTGGATTATGAAATCGTATCAATGAAGGATGCAGGGCTGGATTTTACCATTGTGGAAGATCAGCCGGACTTCTCAGGAAATTCATTTAAAAAAGCCAGAGAAATCAGCAAATACACCGGAGAAATAGTTTTAGCAGACGATTCCGGCCTGGAAGTAGAAGTGCTGGGAAATAAGCCAGGCGTTTTTTCATCCAGATTTGCAGGTGAATATGCTAGCGATGAGGAGAACAATAATAAACTCTTGTCTCTATTGAAGGATGTGCCAATAGAAAAACGTAAAGCGCAGTTTAGATGCGTTATCACAATGTACTGGCCTAATGACTTTTACCTCCAGACAGAAGGGATATGCCCTGGTAGAATTGGTTTTATTCCAGCAGGCAGTGGAGGTTTTGGTTATGATCCCCTGTTTATCCTGGACGGTTATCAAAAAACCATGGCAGAGCTGACAATTGAAGAAAAAAACAAGGTCAGCCATCGGGCTATGGCACTAAAAGCTTTGTTTGAACTCTTGAAGGCCAAAGCGGCATTGAACACCTAAACGATTATCCAGTCTCGTCCAACATTAACTTACATTAACTTAGCTGCGGGTATAAATCTACATGTATCTCTTCGTTACCAAACTAGCTTATACAGTTCCTAATAAAAAAAGTGATTTTCCTTGTAATTTCATATATAATGAATTCCATAAGAGTATCTCCTTTTCTTTGATTAGTGTGGTATTTGTAAGTCATAACATCACTGGAAAGATACTCTTTTATCCTATTCTTTAGTTATTACCCATAATAATTTAACATTAACTGGATTTTATTTAAAGAAATTTTGCTGTAACCACTTGATGAACATTACATTGACGCTATGATCGACATAATAAAGGAAATGGCTCGTACATTGTGTTAAAAAGGAGTTGCTCTCGTTCACGCACGTCCGGAGCAGGGGCGAAGAATGTCGGATTATCTTTGATTACCAATAAACCGCTTGTTTATTTCAACCATACAGAAAACCACCCGGTATCTTTAGTATTTACATTAAGTGCAGCAGATAACTTCTCCTATATAGACTTGATGGGTGAAAATGCAAAAATATTTAAGGTTTGTTTATATATTTAAAGCTGCACGGGGGAGGGATTATACTATCCAGATTTTTCCTTATCAGTAAGCATCAAACGCTAATTTTAATGTTAAACCAAAAATAAAGGTGGTCACTGTGATGTTTTTATTAATTTTCGAATGGCTAAATACCAATCTGTTTAGTCAAACCGGATTACTTTTAGGATTAATCGCCGTGATCGGTTTGACCCTTCAAAAGAAAAATGTGGCTGAAATCTTAGAAGGTTTTGTTACAACTGTTCTAGGTGTCTTCATATTTACTGTCGGCATTCCAATAGTAGGCTCTTCTGCATCTTTATTAGGTAATCTGTTAAAACCTGCTCTGGGCGTTACGGGGGGAGTTATTGGTACCTCCAACACCGTTTTTACCGGAATGGCATTAGGAATTGAATATTTAGCAGCCCGAGTTCCCATTTGCTTTATCGTCACTTGGTTTATTCACGTTTTACTGGTTAAACTTATAAAGAAGCTTAAAGTTGTCTATCTGACCATGCAGAATGTTTTATCCTTGACATCCTGCTTTTATTTCTTTTTTTATACGGTTATGGGTTACACTGGGCTTTTGCTTGACGTGCTGTCAGGAGGATTTACTCTTCTTTACATCACCCTGTTTCCGATGCTTACTTATAAGGACAGTATGGCAGTTACCGATGGGAGTTTTGCGCTAGGACACTTTAATCATATGTCAGCTTGGATTGGAGGAAAACTATCGTCTTTATTTGGCGATTCTAAGAAAAGCGCTGAAGACCTAACGTTGCCTGGTTGGTTTAAAAATTTTGGGGGCGGTGGCTTAAGTATTGCTGTAGCTCTGCCGATTACTTATATTGTTGTCTGGTTAATAATTGTTATCGGAGGCAACGCTGAAGCTTTGACTCTATTAACTGAAACTGCTGGCCAAACCAATAGTCTTATTTTTATGTTCCTGTCAGCTATACAGTTTACAGCAGGGATTTACATTTTGTTATACGGTATAAAAATGTTCTTAGGATCATTAGTTCCTGCATTCCAAGGAGTTTCTCAAAAATTTCTTCCACATGCAGCACCCGGTGTCGACAATGTAGCCTTTTATGCTATGGCTCCCAAAAGTGTTACTATTACTATGATAAGCTACATGGTGGGAACGGTATTAGTGTCGATAGGATGTATTGTATTTAAAACACCTATCTTTATCGTTTTTAATCTAATAGCTGCATTTTTTGAGAGCTGTTCGGTTGGGGCTATAGCAAACCATAAAGGAGGCTGGAAGGGATGTATTGTTACCGGCTTTGTCATAGGAGTTGTTTCAACTATTAGTATGGCGTTTTTTACAGCTGGAATGGGAATTCTCGAAAAGGGAGTTGCACAGATAAACTTAGACCCAAATGCATACCCGGCGGCAGTTTACTACCTATTTAGACTTATATTCAATAAATAACTCAAACTTACCGGTTGTAAAACTATTCTATATATTGAAAAAAACACTCTAGCCGATACAAAATGATCATATCAACATATTCTTGCTAAAATGACAGGAGTAATGGGTATCTCTATAAATCTGTCTAACATGTTTTAGCTTGCTCAAGGCTTCCTAAAATTAATAAGGGATACTGAGTTGTTTGATAAACAGAGGGATACTTTCATTTAAACCCATAGTATCTTGACGCTATTAATCGCGAATTCATACTTGACGAATATTTCTTAATGAGTTATACTTTTTCATGTGACTTAAACCGGCATATGATATCACAAGCAAAAACAATAAGCATTGACATAAAATATTATATGTGATATCATAAATAATTGTCAGCGGTTGAGTGCGGGTGTAGTTCAATGGTAGAATTCCAGCCTTCCAAGCTGGCCGT
>DUOI01000022.1 GCA_012838915.1 Clostridiales bacterium | reverse complement strand
TCCCGGGACGCGGCGGGCAACCGCTTTTTATGTCCCCTATTCGGTCTTGCTCCGGATGGGGTTTACATAGCCATTCCAGTCGCCTGGATGCTGGTGAGCTCTTACCTCACCTTTCCACCCTTGCATACCGGATATAAGAGGCTTAATATTAGAGGCTGCAATCTATGCTTCCCACCTCTGATATCTGACATCTGATATCCGGATATGCGGTATCTCTCTGTTGCACTATCCTTGGAGTCGCCTCCACTGGGTATTACCCAGCACCCTGCCCTGTGGAGCTCGGACTTTCCTCGTCTGCCCTGAGGCAGCCGCGATCATTTGTCTTACTCACTTCCTATTCACTTGTTCAGGAACATAATCATAACATATGGTTTTTCGTTTCGTCAACTGGGAATGGATTCCTCAGATTCCCTATAATATAGAATTCTGCCGCAGTTTTCACATTCTACGATTTTCTTTCCATCTTTCACCCTCTGTATGACCAGGGAAGCCAGACTCATAAAACAGCCATCACATTGGTTATCCGACAAGAGAGATATGACAGGAGATTTACTGGATTTGATATTCTTATATTTGGCCATCAGCGGCTTACTTATTTCCTCTCCTATCTTGTCCCTCTGACTCTTCACCTTTAATAGTTCTTCGTTGATTTTTTTCACTTCTGCATCATAATCCTTTTTTACTTCTACATACTCGGTTTTGGCGCTGGCTACTCTTTTCCGGATATCATCCAATCTCCTTTGAAATTTTTTCAGATCCTGGGTTAGTTTTTCCAATTCCTCTTCCTTTTTTCTAATATTGTTTTTTAATGTCAGGCCTTCTTTAGTTAACTCATCCAGCTCCTCCAGTGATAACACTTCATCGGTTTCCAGCTTTGCAAGTTGAATCTGTATTCTGTCCTTTATATTACTGTATTCCTGGTGCAGCTTAGCTAATAAATCAAGTTTCATATCAGCATTATTGTCCATGCTTACCAGGTTCTGTTCTTGTTTTATCAGGTAATTCTTAATCTTCAACAGCCTCTGACGCGAATCTGAATTCTTTTTTTCAAGATTGTATTGATCAACCAGCAAGTCCAATTCCTGATACTTCCATAAAGCTTCCAATCGTTCCATGCTTGCATCCTCCTTCTATTATGATGAAAAGGAATAAGCACGGCTTATTCCTTTAATCTTCTAAAACATTTTCCATAATCTTCAGACGGAATAATCTCTATATTATATTGTAAAGCATTGAGCCAGTTTTGTAAACGCTGTTTTAATGCTGCCATGGCAGGATACTCTGTTGTAAAATGCCCGAGAACCGCCATTGTCATATCACCGTCCATCACCGACAGCAGCTCATGATACTTGGCCTCTCCGGTAATAAACAAGTCCGCTCCGGCGTTTTGGGCGGCTTCGATTAAATCACCACCGGCTCCTGCGCAGCAGGCTGCAATTTCGATTTCTTTTTCAGGGTTTCCTATATAGTCTACCCTGTATGCATTCAAGGCCTTTTTTATCTTGTTAAGGTAAGCCTCCAGGGGCAGTTTTGACCGTAGCCGGCCTATCCGCCCAAAGGAAGGATGTTCCGCATCCATTGTTAACGGTCGGATATCCTTCAACCCCAGAAGCTCCGCCAATGTATCATCTGTTCCGCCCTGGGCTTTATCAAAATTGGTATGGGCAACATATACGGAAATTCCCGAGCGAATCAAAGCCGCAACCTGGGAACCCGTAACAGTGTTGTCAGTCAGGGCTTTAATGGGTTTAAATAAAATCGGATGATGAGCGATAATCAAGTCTACATTTTTGTCTGCTGCTTCCCTGATCACATCAGCGGTCACATCCAGGGTTACCATGATTTTTTTGACAGGTTCATGCCTGCTGCCAACCTGCAGTCCAACATTATCCCAGGACTCCGCCAGCCAAGGAGGGGCGATTTCTTCCATTAACTTTATGATATCACTTACTTGATGCGCCAATGATAAACCTCCTTATATTGTCTGCGTTTCTCTTTTAATTCCAGCATCCGTATGGCTGCCGATTCGGTTTTTCCCCTTTGCAGCTGAGCGATAATTTCGTCCAGGCTTTTTATTTTTTTCATCAGCCATTCCTTCAAAAGGGGATGATTCTTCTCTACAAGCTTGAGGCCGATTTCATAAAAGATTTCGTTATCATAAGCTAAAGCGTTTGTATCCGGGATTGCAACAATTATCTCGTATATTCTGCGGCCTTCCTTTACCAGTTCCTCATCGGTAATGCGGTATCCGTTTTGCAGCAGCCACCTGCGCAGCTCTTCCTGGCCTATCATGGGTTGGAGGATGAGAGCAGCTGCACTGCGGGCAACTTCCTCTTCCTTATCTATCATATTTCGAATCAGAACTCCACCCATACCCGCAATCAGAATTATATCCGCTTCCCCAGGCGCTAACACGGATAAACCGTTTCCCAGCCTTGTCTCAATGCAATGTTCCAGCCTGTGCTGACGAATCAACTGCCTGGCTTTGTCCAGTGAGCCCGGGCTGATATCGGCAGCAATGGCATGCTGTATTCGCCTTTGTTGAATCAGATACAAAGGAATGTATCCATGGTCGGTACCGATATCCGCCAAGGTATGGGAATTCGGCACAAGTTGGGCTATGGCACGGAGCCGCTCACTTAATATCATGGCTGTGCATCCTTAATGTTCCTTGAACTATGTTGTCACACTATTTCAGGAAATTTCGCATAAACAAAAAACACCGTGGTATGCGGTGTCTTCCTGAAGATTTCATGGCTGCAATAAGGTAGTTGGTGGGCCTTCAGGGACTCGAACCCCGGACCGACCGGTTATGAGCCGGTTGCTCTAACCAACTGAGCTAAAGGCCCAGACATAAGAATATTATATCTCATGGACCTTTTCACGTCAACAGGTAATAAATTGAACAGCAGCAAATGCTGTCATTTGCCGCTGTCAGTCAAGGTAGTCCTTTAATTTCTTGCTCCTGCTGGGATGGCGCAGCTTTCGCAATGCCTTGGCTTCTATCTGCCTGATTCTCTCCCTGGTAACATTGAACTCCTTGCCCACTTCTTCCAAAGTACGGGCTCTGCCGTCATCCAGCCCAAAGCGCAGACGCAGCACCTTCTCCTCCCGACTGGTGAGGGTATCCAGTACATCCATCAATTGCTCCTTCAGCAAGGTAAAGGCAGCAGCCTCCGCGGGAGCAGGAGCATCATCGTCGGGTATGAAATCTCCAAGATGGCTGTCCTCTTCTTCGCCTATGGGGGTTTCCAAAGACACCGGTTCCTGAGCAATTTTCATGATTTCCCTGACCTTCTCTACCGGTATATCCATTTCCACCGCAATTTCCTCAGGCAGGGGCTCCCTGCCATATTCCTGAAGTAGCTGCCGGGATACACGAATCAGCTTATTGATGGTTTCCACCATATGAACCGGAATACGGATGGTTCTGGCTTGATCAGCTATTGCGCGGGTAATTGCCTGACGAATCCACCAGGTAGCATAGGTGCTGAACTTAAACCCCTTTTCGTAGTCAAACTTTTCAACTGCTTTAATCAGGCCCAGGTTACCTTCCTGAATCAAATCCAAGAACAGCATCCCTCGTCCGACATATCTTTTGGCTATACTGACAACCAGCCGAAGGTTGGCTTCCACCAGTTTTCGCTTGGCAATTTCATCCCCCTGAGCCATTCTTTTGGCCAGTTCCACTTCCTCTTCAGCCGTTAACAGGGGAACTTTCCCAATTTCCTTCAAATACATGCGTACCGGATCATCTATGTTTACTCCCTCGGGAACACTTATATCATCATCTTTATCGGGAGTAGCTTCCTCCTCGGTGATTTCATCCATTACATCTATTCCGAGGGATTCCAGAGTCTCATATACCTTTTCGATTTGTTCCGGCTCAAGATCGATTTCTTCGAGCATGTCCATTATTTCCTTATATGTTAGAACTCCCTTTGATTTTCCCTTTTCAATGAGATCTTTAATCTTATTTAGTTTAGACTCTCCATTCTTCACGCAATTCCCTCCTTTCCGATTTATAGGTGCTCAGCCTATGGTTGAGCTGCTGTATTTCCTTCAATAAGGATTTATATCTATCCGGATCAGGGATTCCTTCTCGATCCATGGTATCAATCTCGTTTTGAATCTTCTGCCTCTGCTTTTCAATTATTCCCCTTGCAACCTGATTTAGACAGTCAGTCAGAAAAGCATCTATGTTATCATACTCTATTTTTTGGTAAAATATATCTACTAGTTTTCTTATGTCGTCCTTATCCTCCAGGTAGCTTAGTACCCGTGCTTCATTAATTTCTCCATTTCTCTCCAACAGGTTTCTAACAATTTCCACTACCCGTTGATGCAAGGGCTCCTGCAGGGTAAGTCCTTCCAGCCCATTCAGAATCCTTTCTGCAATGGTTCTCTCCTGAACCATCAGATTCACCAAACAGGCTTCCGCCCTGAGGTAACCAGGCTTCAATACAACAGGCTGTACCATATTTTTAGTATACCTATAATTACCAGTCCTATTCCTTTGCTCCTTATTTTGCAGCTTCCCTGCTGCTTTCTCCCTGGCAATCTGATCTAATATGGCACGGGGTCGAACCCCTAAAAGAGATGCAAGCTCATTTACATGGACCTCTACTTCCAGGGAATTTTCTTCTTTGGCCAGCATTTTGGCCGCAGCGGTTAAGTACGCAGCCTTGCCGTCAATGGTGTCCAAATCGTACTTTTCCATCAATTTGGACCGCTTGTAACTCAACCGTGAAAGGCTGTTTCCCATCAATTTCTTGAAGTATTCCGGCCCGTATTGCTTTAGGACATCATCCGGGTCGAGGTTGTTGGGAAACTGCATTACCTGAACCTTGCAGCCTGCTTCCCTAAGGATGTCAAGAGACCTCATGGCTGCCTTTTGCCCGGCTTCATCGCCGTCATAGGCTATATAGATTTCGGATGCATATCGCCGCATCAGCTTTGCCTGCCCCGGTGTCAAGGCTGTTCCCAAAGATGCAACAGCCTGGGGAAACCCGTATTGATGCAATGAAATGACGTCCATATAGCCTTCCGCTATAATAAGGAATTCCAGAGGCCTGACTTTGGCTGCTAAATTAAGCCCGAATAGATTATAGCCTTTATTAAAGACAAGGCTGTCAGAGGAATTCAGATATTTGGGCTGGGAATCATCCATAACCCTGCCGCCAAAACCCAATACCATGCCTCTTGTATTCATGATTGGAAACATGATACGATTTCGAAACCGATCATATATACTGCCCTTGTCAGTATTCTCCAGTACAATACCTGCATCAATAAGCTGCTTATCAGTAAAACCCATATTTTTCAGATGGATTCTGGCACTATCCCAGCCGTCCGGTGCAAAACCCAGGCCAAAGCTTCGAATAGTACGCATGTCCAAGCCTCGCGAATGGAGGTAGGATAATGCTTCCTTTCCTTCGGGTTTCATCAGCATCTGATGATAATATCTGGCACATTCCCTGTTGATTTCAAAAATCTGCTGCTTTTTATCTCGTTCCCGCTGATAATGCTCCTGATCGGATGCCTCCGGAAGGGGCATACTCACCCGTTCCGCCAAATGCTTCATGGCATCGATAAATTCCATCCGCTCCATGCTCATGATGAAGGAAACAACATTGCCTCCTTCGTGGCATCCGAAACAATGATAGGTTTGTCTCTCAGGAGATACATGGAAGGAGGCAGTCTTTTCATTATGAAACGGACAAAGCCCGAAATACCCACTCCCTCTGGGCTTCAATACCAAATATTCACTGACGACATCTATAATGTCGTTTCTGGATATCACTTCGTCAATCCAGTCTTCCGGCAACCATGGCATATTTGCTTCACCTATTTCTGATATATATGTTCGCCAAAACCACAAATTTTCCTTCTTTTTTCGAAATTTAATTTTCAGCAGCCCGGGGATGAAGCGGAAACAATGGGTACCGTTTAAGACATATTATTGAACGTTTTAACAACATCCCGGCATTACAGTAAATTTTCAAATCTGTTCCCAGAAAGACGGCATAAATATTTTATTAAAAAGCCGGACAGCATAACGATCGGTCATGCCTGCAACATAATCACATACAGCCTGTTCCTTGCCATAGATATGAATGAATTTGGCATATTCCGCCGGCAGTCTGTCAGGGTGCTTCATAAAATAGCTAAACAATTCTTCCAGGACATGCATTGCCTTGCTTTCCTCCGCCTTTGCAAAGGAATCAATATACACCCGCTGGAACATGAAGTCGCGCAGTCGTTCCGTTGCCGCCCCCACATTCCGGCTCATGGAGATTCTGTCCCTGCCTTGGCTGTTATAGATGACATCCTTTACCATGGTGTCAATTCGAGCCGTATGTGAATGGCCTAAAATTTCGATACAATCACGGGGCAAATCCCCTTCAGATATGATTCTTGCACGAATAGCATCATCAATATCATGGTTGATATAGGCAATGCGATCGCTTATGGACAAAATCTGTCCTTCCAGGGTAGCCGGTTTACCTGACTTGGTATGATTCAGTATTCCATCCCGCACCTCCCAGGTAAGATTTAACCCATTGCCTCCCTCCAAAACCTCCACTACCCTCAGACTGTGAACATTATGTTTGAAGCCGGTAGAGAGGACTCTGTCAAGCAGCCGCTCCCCGGTATGGCCGAAGGGAGTATGTCCCAGATCATGGCCAAGGGACATTGCTTCCGTCAAATCCTCATTGAGACGAAGGGCACGGGCAATTGTGCGGGCAATCTGGGCTACTTCCAGGGTATGGGTCAATCGGGTGCGGTAGTGATCCCCTTCCGGGGAGATAAAAACCTGAGTCTTGTGTTTTAATCGTCGAAAGGACTTGCAATGAAGGATTTTATCCCTGTCCCGCTGAAATTCCGTGCGTATTTCACAGGGCTTGGAAGGATGTTTGCGTCCCTTGCTCCTGATGCTTTTGGCCGCAAAAGGTGACAATGTCATTTCTTCCAACCTCTCCAGTTCTTCCCTTATCACAATATCCCCTCCAATACTATCTGCAGCTGCTTGAACTGCCAAATCTTTATAAAAATAAATATTATTCAGACTCTAGTCCCTGGTTTCCAGCCTCCAACTCTAATTTACGATTCCAACCTTTAACCTCTAAAATATATATACCACATCAGCATTAACTAATCCTGCTTATCGCAAAATAACATAAAACATGGTTGGAAGCCGACACCATTTAAAGTCAGATTAATACAATATATTAGAGTATATAATTAAAGTATATTATGAATAGGGGGTATTTTTCTTGCTGTCCAGAGAAGAGTTTATAATCATTTCCCTGGAAATCAATCTCTTTTTCCAGAGGATTATGAAAGAGCATTTATTCTTCATTGAAACAAGCCTGCAGCCTGTGGAAGCAGATAAAATAGCTGAAGCCAATGCTTTGAAGCGGAGCTTTGAGCATCTTCTATCAGAAACCGTATCCTATGCCAATGGGGTGATTTCGGAAGGAGCTATCCGGTCTAACGAATTTGTTACCCCGTTTACCCTGAGAGCGGAAGAAATAGCTTCCATGCTTACCGGTGCCGGCATTGATACCAATATTACCAGGGCGGAAATGGAATTGACCGGCATTTCCCGATATGGCCGGGAATTGAATCTTGAGGACGCGGTGGCGGACCTGAATGCCAGATCATTAAATCTGCTGGAGGATGTTATAGCATTTCAGAAAAAGCTTATTGATATTGTACTGAGATGTAAAATATTGATTCCTTTGTATCCCTTGCTTCTGGAACATATAACCCGAGAGGCAGAATATTATCAGGAAACACTGGAGAGTTTGCAAAAAAGAAGGCTGCCTAAGAAATCTCTTTGTGATGAATTGAATTTCTGGAACAATATTATGGGGGAACATGCTGAATTCATAGACGGGTTGCTGGACCCCACGGAGAAAAACTTGAAAAAAACAGCAAACCAGTTAGCCAATGTGTTTGAAAGGCTGGTAAAGGAATGTGCCAAAGCAACAGACAGACAAATCATCATGAACAGCTTGGATGCTACGGAAAGCGTACAGAATTATAAAAGAACTGCCACAATTGGATTGCTGGAATGTAAAATTAGATCCATTATCTCTCCTCTGCTGGGTGACCATGTTTTACGGGAGGCAAATCATTATCTCAGAATATTGAATCTTATGCGAAGATAGGTGACATATATGGAATGTATATCAAATACAGAATTAGATATAATCAAAAGATTTCGTTTGTTATGGAATCAGCATAGCGAATGGACACGAATGGCTGTTAATTCTATAGTATTTATGCTTCCCAATCAGGAGCAAACGGTAAATCGCCTTTTGAGAAACCCCGGTGACTTTGGGATGACCTTCCGGGTATTTTATGGTGAGAGAATTGGTAATGGATTTGCTGATCTATTGACTGAACATCTGGTACTGGCAGCTGATTTAGTCAAAGCTGTCATGGCAGGTAATACCGCTGAAGCTGAAGCTATAAATACCAGATGGTATGCAAATGCCGGTGAAATCGCTGTATTCCTGGCCGGTATCAACCCCTGCTGGTCAGAAGCAGAGTGGAGGGAAATGATGTTCACTCATCTGCAGCTTGTGGCTGATGAAGCTCTGACATTGATAAATAAGGAATATCAAAGAAATATAGATATATATGATGTTATAGAAGCACAAGCAATGGAGATGGCAGATACAATGAGCGAGGGAATTATAGATCAGTTTTTTAGAAGAAAATGCAGAAAGCATTAAAGAAAAGGGTACTGCCTTTTGAAAATTCAAAAAGACAGTACCCTTCTTGTTTCTTGTGATTCCTATTCTACTTTCTGGGATTCTGAACCTGTGCCTGGGCGGCAGCCAATCTTGCAATCGGTACTCTGAAGGGTGAACAGGATACATAGTCCAGGCCCAGTTCATGACAGAATTCCACTGAACTGGGATCCCCACCATGTTCTCCGCAGATTCCAAGCTTGATATCAGGCCTGCTCTGCTTTCCAAGCCCTACCGCCATTTTCATCAGTTTTCCTACGCCAACCCGATCCAAGCGGGCTGTCGGATCGGATTCGAAGATTTGTGCTTCATAATAATCTTCCAGGATCTTGCCTGCATCATCCCGGCTCAATCCATAGGTCATTTGAGTCAGGTCGTTAGTGCCAAAGGAGAAGAATTCCGCCTCAGCAGCAATTTCATCTGCGGTCAGACAGGCTCTGGGAATCTCAATCATGGTGCCTACCATGTAGTTCAGCTCAACACCCGATTCCTTAATAACCTGATCAGCGGTTTTTGTAATGGTATCCTTAACATATTTCAGTTCCTTAACTTCACAAACCAGAGGAATCATGATTTCAGGAACGATATCATAACCTTTTTCCTTTTTCACTTCCACTGCGGCTTCAATTATTGCCCTGGTCTGCATTTCGGCAATTTCCGGATAGGTAACAGCCAAACGGCAGCCACGGTGTCCCAGCATGGGGTTGAGTTCCTTCAGACTGAGCACAATGGACTTCAATTCATCGAAAGAGATGCCCAGTTCATCGGCAAGATCTTTAATGTCTTTATCTTCATGAGGCAGGAATTCATGAAGCGGGGGATCCAGCAGTCGGATGGTAACCGGTCTGCCTTCCATAGCTTCATATATGCCCTTGAAATCCTCTTTTTGCATGGGCAGAATCTTATCCAGTGCTTTTCTTCTGTCGGCTTCATTGGCAGCGACTATCATTTTACGGAAGGCCGGTATTCTATCGGCTTCAAAGAACATATGCTCGGTACGGCACAGGCCGATACCCTCAGCACCGAATTGGACAGCCTGGCTTGCATCCTTGGGCGAATCGGCATTTGTTCGCACCTTCAGAACACGAATTTCATCCGCCCAGTTCATAAGAGTTCCAAAATCACCTGTTACATCAGGTTCCTGAGTTGGAATGATTTCAGCGTATACGTACCCGGTACTGCCGTCCAGGGAGATCATATCGCCCTCTTTGTATGTATTGCCCTTTGCAGTAAATGTTTTGTCCTTCTCATTTACAGCAATATCGGAGCATCCGGCTACACAGCATGTACCGATACCTCGTGCTACAACAGCTGCGTGTGAGGTCATACCTCCGCGGGAGGTTAAAATGCCTTCCGCTGCATACATGCCTTCTATATCTTCCGGTGAAGTTTCCTCCCGTACCAGTATTACCTTCTGCCCCTTATCTGCAGCGGCTTTGGCAGCCTCAGCGGTAAAATATACCGCACCTGCTGCGGCGCCTGGGGAAGCCGGCAGGCCTTTGGCAATGGGTTTTGCCGCCTTCAGAGCATCGGGCTGGAAGGTGGGATGCAGCAGAGAATCCAGCTGCCTGGGCTCAACCTTAAGTATTGCCTCTTCTTTGGTCAATAAGCCCTCGGAAACCAAATCTACAGCAATCTTTACAGCTGCAGCAGCAGTACGTTTTCCGTTACGGGTCTGAAGCATATAAAGCTTGCCTTTTTCAATGGTAAACTCCATGTCCTGCATGTCCCGGTAGTGGTTTTCCAGCTTCTTTGCAATATCCACAAATTGATGATATACCTCCGGATTGGTTTCCTGCAGCTGAGATATGGGATTGGGGGTGCGAATGCCTGCAACCACGTCTTCTCCCTGGGCATTCATAAGATATTCGCCGTACAATTGTTTTTCACCGGTGGAAGGATTGCGGGTAAAGGCAACGCCGGTACCGGAATCATCACCCATGTTCCCGAATACCATGGCTTGTACATTGACTGCGGTGCCCCAGCTGCTGGGAATATCGTTCATTCTCCTGTATACAATAGCACGCGGGTTTTCCCAGGAACGGAATACGGCTTTTACCGCTTCAAGCAGCTGTACCTTTGGATCCTGAGGAAACTCCTCACCCATTTCCCCTTTGTACAATTCCTTATATCTCTTGACCACCTCTTTGAGGTTTTCCGCTGTTAAATCAGTATCCGATTCAACATTGTTCTCTTCTTTTACAGCATCGAATATGGCATCAAATTTGCTTTTGTCAATTTCCATAACCACATCCGAAAACATTTGTATGAATCTTCGGTAGCTGTCATAGGCAAACCTTTCATTATTGGTCAGCTTGGCCAAACCCTGTACAGCTGCATCATTCAAACCCAGATTCAGAATTGTATCCATCATACCGGGCATTGAGGCACGGGCTCCTGATCGAACAGATACCAAAAAAGGGTTTTCCAAATCCCCGAATTGCTTACCTGCAATTTTCTCCAATTCAGCCATGGCTTCGTAAATTTGGTTTACAATTTCGTCAGCAATAACCTGGCCGTCTTCATAATAGCGGGTGCAAGCCTCTGTGGTAACGGTAAAGCCTTGTGGTACAGGCAGGCCAAGATTGGTCATTTCAGCCAGGTTGGCACCTTTTCCGCCCAAGAGATTCCGCATGTCGGCATTGCCCTCTCGAAAGAGATATACATACTTTTTTGACATAAACTTTCCTCCTTGGTTTTTCTCACCATTAATTCCTGTTTTATACAGACTAAAAGATGTTGGCTTTTGTCAGCATTCCCGTTTATTATGCTCATCATGGATTATTGACAACATCAAAATCCATCCTATATCATATAGAAATTTCCTATTTTGGTCAAGGTATCAAATTGAGAAATGAACGGGAATGGATCCTGAGTTCCAGTTTTTCTTCTATAATTATCGGCAAAACCCGATTTAATTCCTGCCTGACCAAAGGAAGCATCCGGATTTGCTCCACTTGTTCCGGATCCGAATCCAGGATCAACTGTGCAGCATGCGCTGTTTCTGAATGAACAGGAATACCGCTTATTGCCTGGTTTTCAATAACAGGCCGATAGCCGGCCTGTTCCAGCAATTTCAATTCAAAAACAAGGGCAACCTCCAATGGGTGCCGGCTGCTGTAGGAAAGATAGGACAAGCTATGCAAAACCAACATAAAAAGCGAAGTATTATCATCCCCTGAGGTTGCAACCGCTTCAGCCAGGTTGACAATATAGGTTGCACAATACAACCTGTCCATATCATTTCGAATATCAAAGTAAGAGTTCTTCACCTCTGCCTGTTTCAGGATATAAATGTTCCTATACGGGTGCATTATAAGCTCACCGTAACAAAACAATTGGGAGAAGGCCAGAAACCGGCTTTTTTGTTTTCTGCAACCTCGCGCCATTACTATAATTCTTCCTAAATCAGGAGACAATACCGTTAACAGACGGTCTGCTTCGTTGCGGTTTCTGCATCTTAGCACCACCCCCTGTGTGCATATAACACTCATCTGTAACCTTCCTTAGAATGTATATAGGTCTTCTTTTCAATTCTCTTTTTCTCCCGGATATATATCAGGGATTCCATCTATTTCAAAACTGTCTGAGGTACTGCCGGTAACATTAGCCTGCTTTATATTCTCCAGCGCTTTATAAAACATGTAGGTGTTTATTTGACCTGTTTCCTGGAATAGATTCCACAATAAATGCAACAATCAAGAATGCCTCCTTCATGTGGATTTTCCCATTCTTCTATTTAGCCTGCCCGGCCAAAACAAGGCTATTCCATGTAAATTCATCCGATTTATACTTTTTTCAATCAGAACTCCCTTAAGTCATAACCCAAATCCCTCATGGTACCAGGGTTGTTTCTCCAGTCATCTTTCACCTTTACGAACAGTTCCAGATAAACCTTAGTGCCCAGAAAACGTTCTATATCAACTCTGGCCTGACTACCGACGGCTTTGAGCATTTTACCCCCTTTACCGATGACAATACCTTTATGGGAAGCTTTTTCACATACAATACAGGCCATTATTTCCGTCAGATTTTTATCTTCCCTGTCATGAATACGCTCAATCTCCACACCGATTCCGTGGGGCACCTCCTCTTTAAGCAAATTCAATGCCTTTTCCCTGATAATTTCTGCCACAATCGCCCGTTCCGGTTGGTCTGTTATCATATCATCAGGGAAATATTTAGGCCCTTCAGGTAAATAAGAAATAAGCTTTTCTTCCAATGCACTGATGTTGGTGCCGGCCAGGGCGGATATTTCAATCACATAATCAAACTTGCCAATTTCTTTAAGTTCATCTATCTGCTTGCGGGCTTTATCCCTATCGGCGATGTCCATCTTATTGGCTGCCAGGATAACAGGAGAGGAAATATCCCTGAGCCAATCGGCTATCATTCGATCTCCATGCCCTATTCCGCCGGCTGCATCTACAACAAATAAAATTACCTCCATATCTTCAAGAGAATTCTGCGCAGCTTTCACCATATATTCGCCCAGCTTATTCTTTGGTTTGTGAATGCCGGGGGTATCAACAAATACAATCTGGTAATCCTTCCTCGTTAAAACACATTGAATGCGGTTGCGGGTGGTCTGGGGCTTATCGGATATTATGGCTATTTTTTCCCCAATGAGGGCATTCATTAAAGTGGATTTTCCTACATTGGGCCTTCCCACAATCGCTGCAAAGCCTGAATGAAATTTAGGCAAACTATCACATCCTGATTCAGAATTCAGAAAAAGCATTGGGAATTAACTCTTCTGTCCGGTGTATCTTATAATTTCCATTCCTGTCTGCTACAATAACTATGGGTATTTTAAATTCCGTCAGTACCTGCCTGCAGATACCGCAGGGGTATATCGGCTTATCCAGATCCGATGTTACCGCTATGGCCGAAAACTCTCGTTTTCCTTCGGATACCGCTTTGAATACTGCGGTGCGTTCCGCACAGTTGGTGGCTCCATAGCTGACATTTTCCACATTAACACCGGTAAAAATCTCGCTGTCATTGCATAAAAGTGCAGCGCCTACATGAAGACCGGAATAGGGAGCATAGGCATATGCCTTGGCTGCTAATGCTTCATCAACCAATTTTCTGTAATCTGTCAAAATTAATTCCCCCCTGCAACAATCCCTATACTGTAAAAAGGCGAAGAAGATTCAGCCCGGGCAGGAGGGTTTTTACGGTAAGCTCCTGTTTACTCCCTGGGCAGATTACATCTCAATAAAATGGCTTCCTGCAATTCCTTCATAACCTGCTCATCAGTCTGATCCCTTTCATGATCAAATCCCAGAAGATGCAGCAAGCCGTGTATCGCAAGAAAGCCCAATTCCCTTTTAATGTCTTGGTTGTATTCCTGCGCCTGCTCCCGTGCTTTTTCCACCGAAATGACTATGTCGCCAATCACTGTTTCCCCGGTTCCGGGTGTCCTGTTTACCTCCAAATCAGACAGCCAGGTTTCCCTATCAAAGGGATTCAGATTCAGCAGCGGGAATGACAATACATCAGTAGCGTTGTCCCGGCCCCGATACTCCCGGTTCAAGCGCTGAATTTCTTCATTGTCAGTTAACAGCAGACTAACCTCCAGCTGTAAGTCCAGTTTAAGATACTCAAATGCCTTTTGCATAATTCCTTCAAAGAAGCCCTGGAGATCTTCCATGATGATGCTGTTCTGACGGTTTTCAATTAATAAGATCACCTTGTCTGTTTCGCCCTTTCTGCCTTCAAGTCTACATTGGGATACTTGACCCGTTCATGGAATATCCCGCTGAAAACACTGGTAAAGGTAACTGCAATGGTATTCATATCCCTGAGCGTAAGATTGCAATCATCAAATTGACCGTCATCCAGCTTCTCCCGTATCAGCTTTCGGATCAATGCTTCCACCTTTTCAGGCGCATGATCGGACATTGCCCTTACGGCAGCTTCCGCCGTATCTGCCAACATGACAATTGCAGTTTCTCTGCTGCGGGGCTTGGGCCCGGGATAGCGAAAGTCCTCCAGTTTAACCTGCGTGTTTTCCTTATTTTTTGCTTTATGAAAAAAGTATACCACAGGCGTAGTACCATGATGCTCCGAAATAAAGTTTTGAATGACAGTCGGTACCTTGAATTTTCTTGCCAACTCCAGCCCATCCGTAACATGAGAGGTTATAATACCGGTACTTAATTCGGGATCCAGTTCGTCATGGGGGTTTTCAATGGATAATTGGTTTTCCTTGAAAAAATAAGGGCGTTCCAACTTGCCTATGTCATGGTAATAGGCACCTACCCGGGCAAGCAAACCGTTTGCACCAATGGCGTCAGCAGCGCTTTCCGCAAGATTGGCTACGATAATGCTGTGATGATAGGTGCCGGGGGTCTCCATCAGCAGCCTCTTAAGGATATCCTGGTTGGGATTGCCAAGCTCCACCAGTTTAATGGGGGTAACCACGTCAAAGATATTTTCCCAGATGGGTAATGTACCGATGGTGAGAATTCCCGCCACCAGCCCGGCTAAAACACCCCAGAGGGAACTGGACAGCGGCCCTAACCACCCGCTTTGGGTCAGCATCTCATAGGCAGTTATAGTAAAAAGGTTGCCTACTGCTATGCCAATTCCTGCCCAGACAAGCGAATTTCTCTGCTGAATGGACTTAAGCATGCTGATGCCAATAGTGCCGCCAACCATGGTCATAGCAACAGGGCCTACCTGCATTCCTGACAGTAATCCCGCCAGCAAAGCCATAACCAGGTTAATAATCATACCAATTCTTGTATTGATCAAAACTGCCAAAAGAATACCGGCCATTGAAGAGGGTATAAGATATGGATTAATCAAGGCCGCAGCATAGGTCAGGCCGGCTACCAGGGTTAGAATAACACCCGTCATTACTATCAGGCGGGTTTTATATAAAAGTTCTTTTTCAAAGAAGAGCAGGTAGATGACTCCGATCCCGATGCTGAGCAATACGGCCATAGCTGTTCCGACAATCAGCGGGACATCCACCTTGTAGTCCTTTAACAGCCCCAGTTCACTGAGCATCCTGATTTGGGATTCGGTAACCGGCTGCCCGGCTTGCACAATGAATTGGCCTTTTTTGTAAATAACCTTTTCCACTGCCTCAGCAGCCTTGTTCTTTTCAATCATAGTCTTGTTGCGGTCATATAAAAGATTAGCCCTCAGCCTGGGAACTCCTATATTTGTACCCAAGAGCTTCAATTCGTTGGGGATAGCCATGGCTTGAATATTGTCCCGAAGGTTGGCCTTAAATTCCGCCAGTTGCTCCTGTTTTATGCCGGCACCCATCATTTGCTGCAAGCTCTCGGTCAGCATTTGCTGCAGCTGATTCAAATCCCTCTGTTCCGCCAGGATGATGGATTTTATATCGTCGTCAGAAAGCTGCTTTGGGAAATAATGCTGCATCCTTCGGAAAAAGGCCTGATCATAGAGTTCATTAAAATCCGGTTCTGCAATTTCGTAATCATCCCTTACCTGATCCGGTTCTCCCTGCTGGACTGAATCGGAGCCTGTACCCCCAGGGTTGCCGGGCAGGAATGTTCGGCCTGTTGTCTGCTCATGCTGGCTCTCCTGCTGAACCTGTTGCTGCTCCTGCTCACTTTGCTGTATAAGCTCCCGCTGCTGCCTTTCCCATTCCTGCAGCTTTTTTTCCGCTTCATCCCGTACTGCTTCCATACCTGTAAAAAATTCCTCGGTTTCCGCTATCACTGCAGCTGTAATGGTGTGATCCAGGGTATAGATATCATTCACCTGCTGCTTTGCTTGTTCTATACGCTCCTGGGTAGCCATTACATCTTCAACATCCCGGGGCGCGGCAATGGGTTCATTTGGAATATCGCCTGCTTTTAGTTCATACCTCTCAGGCGATACTGCAGTGAGAACCAAAGCAAAAATCAATCCGAAAACCGCCAGCCCAATCAAAACATCCACAAAAAACGGATGCAGTAAAAACCGGAAGATGGATTTCTTTCCGGTATGTTTTTTTCTCCTTGTGGCAGGCTGGATCATTCGTCTTGCTCCTTCCTGGCTTTTGATTGCCTTCTTACTGTTTTCTTATCATAACGGCCATAGGCTTCGATAATTCTCATGACAAGTTCATGCCGGACTACATCCTTATGAGTCAAATAGACAAATTTCAAGCCTTTAATTCCCTTGAGTACACGAATTGCTTCCACCAGACCGGATTTCCTGCCCTTGGGCAGATCTATCTGAGTAATGTCGCCGGTGATGATGGCGCGGGAACCCTGGCCCATCCTGGTCAGAAACATTTTCATCTGTTCAGAAGTGGTGTTTTGCGCTTCATCCAGTATGATAAAGGAATCATCCAGTGTGCGCCCTCTCATATAGGCAAGGGGAGCTACCTCAATAATTCCTCGTTCTATTAACTTCTGATAAGTATCAAAACCCATTAAGTCATATAATGCATCGTACAAAGGTCTGAGATAGGGGTCCACCTTGTGCTGAAGATCGCCGGGCAGAAAACCCAGATTTTCACCGGCTTCTACTGCCGGCCTGGTCAGGATGATACGGCTGACCTGCTTGTTCTTGAATGCAGTAACCGCCATCGCCATGGCCAGATAGGTTTTTCCGGTGCCGGCAGGCCCAATTCCGAATACAATATCATTTTCTGCAATAGCTTGTACATATTGTTTTTGCCCAAGAGTCTTGCAGCGAACGGGTTTCCCCTTGTGATTAACACAGACAATGTCGGCCATCAGCTCCCTGATTACATCTTCCTTACCGGAGCGGGCCAGCTGTATTGCATACCCAATGCGTGAAATGTCCAAGGGTTCATTGTTCCGAATCATATCAAGCAGCTTGTGTATTACATTAGTTGTTAGTTTGACATCAGCTTCCTCACCGATAATGCAAAGCTGGGTTCCCCTGGCAATAACCTGTACCCCAACCTCTTCTTCAATAAATTTTACATTTTGATCAAAACTACCAAACAACTCCATCAGGGTCTCAATATTGTCTATGTCGATAACGCGTTCTGTCAACAGGTTACTCAAACGCCAATGCCTCCTACTGTGTTTCAATGCTTTGCTGCACAGCTATATCCTCCAACGCTTCTATATTTATAACAGCAATTGCCTTTTCACTGTCTATAATATCGTATTTCACCTTTTTGTCAATGATTTTTGCCCTCTTGGGCATACTCTTTCTGACCGCTTCAACTGCCATTTCTTCCAGTTTAGCCTTCATTTTCCCTATGTTCCTATTCCACTGGATTTCTTCCGCTTCATGATATATTTCGGTTAAAAAAAAACCATCTTTATGTACTTCCAAATCATAATCCGTATAAGGAATTTCTTCTTTCCGGTATGGAATCTTAAATCTGTCCCAGCCGATGTATTTAATTTCAGCTTTTCTGCCTGTTCTTTGTCGGTATGGTTCTTTCAGGGACAGTTCCACGGTTTGCTGGTACCAGGTTCTGGCTATTATCTGCCCCATAGAGTGGACATACCGTACACCGATAGTATCGGGATGCTCAATGATGCCGCTCACCAGAAGCTGACCCTTCTTAACTGTCTGCCCCGGTCCAACCGCTGCCTGTCCGTCCAGAACAATCATTTTATGGATAATGCCGTCTTTGGCAGCTACGATATTGCAGGGAGTATTCCTGTCAACCAAAGCAGGGGGTAAAACCGATTCCCTTACTCTTAAAATAGCCCTGCTTCCCCTAATCTCCAGACTGGCCCAGGAAAGCTCGGGAATGCGTACAAGCAGCTGATTTTCAATCAGCATATTATCAATATGCGGCTTGAATATTCCCGGTTTAACACCAAGGGATTCCAACTCCGCCAGTACCATCCGGGGATCTACTTCCTCAGTTCCCTCCACATCCACCGTCCAGACAAAGGATGACAGGCCGTATATAATACACAGGCAAACCAGCATGCCTACTGCCAGCATCTTGCGACGTCTGTAGCGATACAATATAAAGGGAAGACCCCTCTTGTCTACAATACGTATCCTGCATCGTATTTTATGAGAAATGCCTCGAAGCTGTTTAAAACCCCGGATACTGATTCTGGCTGTCAATGTAGTATAATTCTGCCTTTTAATTCCCCATAAATAAATGCCCCTGCTCACGGTTAAATTGATAAACTTCTCCAGGGACAATCCCTCTACACGAATTATCACATATCCAACCAGAAAATTCCACAGGATATAAAAGAACATTACCTTCTCTCCTCCTGTAAGTGCGGTGTATGTTTATATGAACTCAATCATTTTGACTTCTCCCGTTATCATGATATCGTCTGCTGCAATATTTTTCAGATTCATATCCTTACCCTGTACCCTGATCACTCCAATGGAAGAGTTGACACGAATCCTCTGAGGAGTATATTCAATGACGCCCTTATGGTTTTCCACCAGCATCTGATTACTGCCTACCATGGTAATTTTGGGCAAATTCATCATGATTTCCCTGGGAAGCTCAAATATATCCGTAACGGTGGACTTCATCCTTTCCAGCCTTTTTCTGCGCATGGTTTCACCCCCACTCTTAAATGATATGCGTCATTTCCGCAGGGTAGAAGTGTGAACTGCTCCCATGATTACTGAATTATGAGCAGCAAAAAGGCACTCCTCGGAGTGCCTTTGGAAAACTTATTCTTACCTGCGTGATATGGGCCGGCCCAACACTTCAGACAGGATAATCCCGTTGATGAAGCTGTCACGGGAAAAATCCAGCTTGTACTTTTCAGCCTGGTTTGTATCCTGAACCTGCGGCTGCTTAACAATGTCCATTGGAGGAGCCGATTGGGGAACATCCATTATGGGAGCAGATCTTCTTTCGTAAGTATAGGGTGTATCTTTATCAATATCCCAACTAATTTCCAAATCAGCTTTTTCCTCGCTGCGGGTTTGTTCTGAACGGTAATCAGGTTCTCCCATGGGATACATATCAAAGCCGGGAGGCTGATTGCCCGGTACGTATAATCCCCTGCCCGGAATACCGCTCTGACCCGGGACTCCCCTTCCCGTGCGCCTGGATTGCTGCTGCGCCTTACCGGCCGACTTTATGATGTTGGCAATCACACTGATAACGATTAGAAGTATTATTATCTCCAACAAAAACCCTCCCTTCCGGGGGACAACTTATTTCTTGTCGGTGTCGGGTATCTCATTTCCACCCATTCTGGATATGGATTCCCTCATCTGTGTATCCGCCATTACATTTCTCATATTGTAATAATCCATTACTCCCAGCTTGCCTTCTCTTAATGCGGCAGCCATGGCTTTGGGAACCTCTGCCTCCGCCTCTACCACCTTGGCTCTCATTTCCTGGACTGCAGCCTTCATTTCCTGTTCCCTGGCCACAGCCATTGCCCTTCTTTCCTCGGCTCTGGCCTGGGATACCCGTTTGTCGGCTTCAGCCTGGTCGGTCTGGAGCTGGGCACCTATATTCCGCCCCACGTCTACATCAGCTATGTCTATGGAAAGAATCTCAAAGGCTGTACCGGAATGCAGGCTCTTGTTTAGCACTGTTTGAGAGATGCTGTCCGGATTTTCCAAAACTTCCTTATGAGAGTCAGAGGAACCAACTGTGGTTACTATACCTTCCCCTACACGAGCCAGGATTGTTTCTTCTCCGGCGCCGCCTACCAGGCGATCGATATTGGCACGCACGGTTACCCGCGCTTTTACAATGACTTCGATCCCGTCCTTGGCGACTGCTGCTACCTTGGGAGTTTCGAGTACCTTCGGATTAACGCTCATCTGTACGGCTTCAAGTACATCCCGGCCTGCCAGATCGATGGCAGCTGCCCGCTCAAATTCCAAAGGAATGTTAGCCCTCTGAGCCGCAATCAAAGCATTTACAACTCGATCCACGTTACCACCTGCCAGATAGTGGGCTTCCAGCTTGTCAACACTTACATTCAAGCCTGCTTTAGTGGCCTTGATCAATGGATTGACGATTCTACTGGGAATAACACGGCGCAGCCGCATACCTATGAGATTGAAAATTCCAATTCTTACACCGGCTGCAAGCGCAGATATCCACAAACCAAGGGGCACAAAGGTTAGTATTATCGCCAGAACAATAATGGCGGCGATGATGATACCCATCACTATAAGTGCACCCTGCGGTATAACATTCGCGGTTAATAATAAGGCATCTGACAGCATATACTTACATCTCCTTTATATTAAATTATGAATAGTGGCTGTTCCAGCCATTTATTCCTCAGCTGTAACAACAATTTGGGAACCTCGTGCTTCAATAATCCTTACTCTTGTGCCCGCCGGTATATAGCTGCCGTCGGAAATGGCATCCAGCTTTTTTCCATCTGCCTGAACGGTACCGGTGGGCCGCAAAGAGGTAACTGCTTCCCCGGAAGTCCCAATCAACTCCGAATAGGAATGGGGCTGCCTGCTGACATAGCCCTTGTCAACCGTTTCAGACTCCTCCAGAACCAGGCGGCGAAACAGCCTGGGGCCTCCAAGCAGCTTATATAGGACAGGAATCAGTATGGCAGTAGCAGCCAGTGCTATTCCCAGAGTAATTATACCCTGTATTGGAGTAGGTGCAGCAAAAATAATACCTATAACCAGGGAAATAATGCCGGATATCCCGAAAAAGCCAAACCCCGGGACAAAAATTTCGATAAAAAGAAGAATCAAACCCAAAGAAAATAAAAGTATTGACCACCATTCCGTATTGCCGGCCAAAAAGCCGCCGCCAAAATATAATGTAAAGGCAATGATGCTTATAATACCCGGTAAACCAAAGCCCTGCATGAAAATCTCAATTATCATGGCAACCATAGCTATGGTAAGCAAGATGGAGGACATGTCATACCGTGTCAGAAATTGGGCTATCCGGACTTTTGCATCAGGTTCCGCTTCAATAACCTGAGCATCTGACCAGCCCATAAAGTCCAATACTTCCTCAATGCTATTCAGTACTGCATCAGCATAGCCAAGCTCACTGGCCTGCTCAGCAGTAATATTTACCAGCGTTCCCCTGGGAAAGCCGGGTACATCCAGGTTCTTGTCCGCCATGCCTGCGGCAATCAAAGGATTGCGGCCTCTTGCCTCAGCAGTGGAGCGAAATTCTCCGCTGACCATTGCAACCGCCTTTGCACTGTAGGGGATGGGCTCTGCGGCACCCATGTGGCTGCCCGGAGCCATTACTACAGTATCAGCTGCAATGGTAATCAGAGCTCCTGCAGATACAGCCCGGGTTCTGACAAACACCGCTATGGGAATTTCAGATTGAAGAATGGCATCCCGCATCCTGAGGGCGGAAATGACCTGGCCGCCTAAAGTTGAAATATCTATAATGATTCCTTCTGCTCCGGATAAAACAGCCATTTCAATCTGATCCGCCAGATATGCCGACATGGCAGGTGTAATCTCATCTTTCAGTGAAACGACATAAACCTGGTCAACCTTTTCTGCCAAACTGCTGCAGGGGAAAACCGTTAATAACAACACCAGCACAAAAATGAATGCAGCTGCTTTTCGTATCATTAGCACAACTCATTTCATTCTGTTGATTATAAAGGGATTCTTTCCCTTCTGACTAACCTTATTCGCCGTTTCCGCCTAAATTCCTCCTCTGCCCGGTATATTAAGCTGGATTTGGGTCAATACCCGGCTATGATCCGATACTACAGAAGGCTTAACCTCATGGTGAAAAAGTATTAAATTATCGGATGTGTAAATTCTGTCGATTCTTACATCAGGGATATTATCCTGCCAGGCAAAGGTATAGTGATCGGAGCTGTTCAGTGCAGCAGCACTGTCAAGCACGTGCTCATCCAGCATGATCATTTCCCCGCTGTCGGGATGGTTGTTGAAATCCCCCAACAGCACTGTATTTTCCTCTCTTTGGGAAATAATCCGGTTGATATAGTCGATCTGTTTATATCTTTCCACCGAATTCAAACCCAGATGTGTCACATATACATACAAAAGTAAGCCGTCTATGTTAATTTCTGCTTCAATCATGCCCCGAGGTTCCAATTTCACTCTGGGAAGCTTATGGTTGCTTGCTCTTAATATGGGGTATCTGCTTAACAGGGCATTGCCGTATTGTACGCCCAAAATATTGATATTCCCTCCATAATAAAAATAATACCCAAGCTCTTCCGCAATTATCTTTGCCTGATCCTGATAACCGGACCGGGGCATCATCCGTTCCACTTCCTGCAGGCCGATAATGTCAGCGTTGGCTTCCCGTATCTCTTCAATGATCCTGTCCAATTCCACTGACCCACCTGCATCATTGGCACTTCTTATATTAAAAGTCATCAAGGTCAAAGTCTGTGATTCATACATATTCATATCCGTTTCCGGGAATTCATCTTCCGCATCTTTGAATGGAATTTTCCGCTCCTCCACGGGCCCTGGATTTTCAGATTCAAATAAAACCTCTTCCATTGCTATTCTTCCTGGCTGTACCTGCTTTGTTTCCACGCTGCTTTTCAATTCTATACCGGCGGTTATAAAGGCAGTTTTCTGATACCTCCGGGCAGGATAGGTGACAGCATCTCCGCTCGTACCAAACAAAAGTAATATAATACCCAGTGTTACCCAAAATCCCCTCTGCCTCATAGCAGCCCCCTGTTAGAATTATGTTAACTAAATTATACAACAGATCGGCAGAAATTACAGTAAAAATGTCCGAAAAATATTAATAAAATGCAAATTAAAGACCCGATGCTATTTCCATCGGGTCTTTTTCTGGAAATTGATTTCTGCTTGTATAACTATCGCCTCTATAATATCCCTGTATAGTAGCGTACTACTAATTCCGTTCTCTGTTAGCTGCTTGGGAAGGATTGCACCAGAACATTGCAATACCTCTAATATTTCCTTTTACGAGCAGCCTCTGACTTTTTCTTCCTTCTGACACTGGGCTTTTCATAGTGTTCTCTCTTACGCACCTCTGCCAATACGCCGGCTTTGGAACATTTCCTCTTAAACCGTTTTAAAGCACTCTCCAGTGATTCATTTTCCCCTACTCTAATCTCGGACATTTTGCTTTCCCTCCCTCCGCTAGCACAATTGCCCGGAAATACGGGCTTCTGACCGGGAAAAGTATAGAAGCCATAGTACACTATATTATACCGCAGTAGATTTCTTCATGTCAACCAAGATTTACTTGCGCTTTTCTTATCCGAATTGGTTTTCAAGGGCCCTGCCTCCCAGGATATGATAGTGCAGGTGGAAAACAGTCTGGCCGCCATCCTCTCCGCAATTCACCACAACCCGATAACCGGAATCCTTTACCCCCATTTTCTCAGCCACTTGTGGAATAACCGATGTCAGGCGGGCAATCAATTCTCCATGTTCCTTCCCAAGATCATTCAGGGACGATACATGGATCTTGGGAATCAGCAATACATGAACCGGTGCCTGAGGCTCTATGTCTTTGAATCCCAGTATCAGGTCATCCTCATATACAATACTGGATGGAATTTCCCGATTTACTATCCTGCAAAACAAGCAATTTTCCATATAAAATCCTCCTATAATATCTTTTCAGCCCTTACACATGCCAGACAATCTGACCTGTCAGGCTGTCATTTTCTATGGACTGTACCATTACCGGAAGCAGCCTGCCCTCCAATTCGGAATCAGCCTGTGCCGTCACTCGTACATATTGATCGGTATAACCCTCATAATAACCTGCCCTATCCGAATGTTCCTCTTCAAACAGTACTATTACCTGCCTGCCAATAAATTGTTTCATGAACTCCCGCTCCAATTGGCGCCCCAGTGAAATCAGCTTACGACTTCGCTGCTCCTTGCAGGCAGCCGGTACCTGATTCTCAAAGGAGGCTGCAGGGGTACCCCTTCTGGGAGAATACTGGAATACATGAATTTTACTGAACCTGATGGCCTCCACAAAGTCACAGGTCTCAACAAACTCCTCTTCAGTTTCTCCGGGGAATCCGACCATAATATCTGTGGTAACAGCTGTATCAGGAATTATACTGCGCAGGCGCTCTACAATTTCCCTAAACTGGGCAGTGGTATATCTTCTGTTCATGCGCTTCAAAGTAGCGTCGCACCCGCTTTGCAGTGAAATGTGGTAATGCCTGCATACCTTGGACAGCTGCCTGACAGTACCGACAAATTCATCCGTAAGCAGGGTAGGTTCTATGGAACCGAGACGGATTCTCTGAATTCCGTCCACCTTATGGATATCCTCCAGAAGCCCCAGCAAATCGGTGGTTTTTAAGTCCGCACCATAGGATGCAATATGGATACCGGTTAATACAATCTCCTTAAATCCTGCCTTCGCCAAGCGCTGTACTTCTTCCAGCACACTTTTGGGTTTTCTGCTGCGAATGGGGCCCCTTGCATAGGGAATAATGCAGTAGGAACAGAATCGGTTGCAGCCTTCCTGGATCTTCAGCACCGCCCGGGTCTTACCATCAAAGGCTTCAATGGGAGTGTCTTCAAACTCCCGCAACTTCATGATATCCTCCACTGCGTTGATGCTGCTTCCCGTGGCCTCTGCCGTCTCCACATACTCCACAATCCGATTTCGGTTTTTGGTTCCTACAGCAACCCTAACCCCGGGTATGGACAATACCTCCTCGGCTGCCTGCTGGGCATAGCAGCCAACTACGGCAATTACAGCATTTGGATTGGTGCGATGGGCTTTGCGAATAACCTGCCTGGACTTTCTGTCACCCAAATTGGTAACAGTACAGGTATTCACCACGTATACATCCGAATCCTCCTGAAAACCTACAACCCGGTAGCCGCTTTTTACAAATTGCTCCTGCATGGCTTCGGTGTCGTATTGATTTGTTTTGCAGCCTAAAGTATAAAAAGCCACTCTTTTTACGGGAGCGGTCTTCATTCCATTTCCTCCATTTGATACATGACGGCAGCCAGCACTGCCATGCCTGCTGTCTCAGTTCTTAGAATCCTTGAACCCAGGGAAGCGGAAACCCACCCATGCAGCCTGGCCAGATTGATTTCCTTTTCTTCCAGTCCGCCCTCCGGACCTATCAGGATTGCAATAGAATCGGGTTTGACAGATCGGCTCTGCAGCAGCATCCGCAGACTCTGCTTTTTTTCTTCTTCCCAGAGAATGATTTTTAAGTCCGCCTCGCATGTCTCAACAGCCGTTTCTAAGGGAATCGGAACATGTACAAGGGGAATAATCCCCCGCCTGCTCTGCTTTGCGGCTTCCTCAGCAACCCGCTGCCATCGAAAAGCCTTTTTCTCCCCACCCCGGCCGTCAGAAATCTTCACAACGGTTCGAGTGGTGACAATTGGTATTATATCATGAACTCCCAATTCTACACACTTTTGTATAATGGTCTCCATTTTGGATGCTTTGGGCAAGCCTTGCAGCAGGGTAACCTTCAAATTCGGTTCTGTTCCGCTGGGACTGCTGCTTAAAAGCTCAACCCTTACCCATTCTTTACTCATCTCTCGAATGACAGCCCTAAAATCCGTTCCCCGGCTGTTGCACAGGGCTATCTCCTCTCCGGCTTTCAGCCGTAGTACATTTTGAATATGATGAGCATCGTCACCGGTAAGGATACAGGTATCTCCCTTTATTTCATCCGGTCTTACAAAAAATCTATGCATTGGCCTGACACACCACCACGGCCCATTCCCCTTTGGTTTTACTTTCAATTAATTCCAAGCCGGAAGCCTTCACTGCCTCAGCTACATCCTGCAAACGATCCAGTATTATACCGGAAGCGATGAAAAGCCCTTTGGGCTTCAGGAATCTATCAATATATCCGGTAAGTTCAATTATAACATCCGCAATTATATTGGCAAC
>DUOI01000002.1 GCA_012838915.1 Clostridiales bacterium | reverse complement strand
GCGATAGGTGAGTATATCCAGAGCGCACTTGCCGCTGTTGGAATTACAATTAACCTTGAGAACCAGGAATGGGGAACATTCCTTGAGACTCGTAAGAATGGTGACTACACCATGGCTCGTAACGGCTGGATTGCTGACTACAACGATCCTATCTGTTTCCTGGATATGTGGACATCAGGATCGGGCAATAACGATGTTCAGTATGGTAAAGATGAACATGCCAAAATTGCTATGTATGATCTTGACTTAACAGAGTACGGTTTTGATATTAAAGTAACAGATGGTACATGGGCTGAGACATACGATGTGCTTATCAGCACAATCAAGTCCAGTACAGATCCTGAAACACGCTTTGCACTTATGCACATTGCGGAAGATATGCTAATGGCCACAGGTGCTATCACACCTATCTACTACTACACGGATCTGTACATGATTAGTGAAAAAGTTGACGGCTTCTTCTCTAATCCGCTTGGTTACAAATACTTTATGTATTGCACAGTTAATGAATAATTAGACTGATACAGCTAAACGAAGAGGCAGGGGCCAGGTCATTTTTAGACTTGGATCCTGCCTCTTTTTGTTATATTCTCCGGGAAGGCCATATGGCATTTAACGAGTAAGTTTCAGGTGATTCAGCCGGGCTACGGACAGCATAAGTTTGATACGATTTTCCTGATTGATTCGGGTAGCACCCGGGTCATAGTCTATGGCAACTATATTGGCATTAGGATAATTCTCTTTAATCTTCCGAATCATTCCCTTACCGGAGATATGATTTGGAAGGCATCCAAAGGGCTGGGTGCACACAATGTTTTCCACGCCGGAAGTGATCAGCTCCAGCATTTCTGCAGTCAACAACCAGCCTTCACCCATTTTGGTTCCCGTTCCTATATAGCCATTGACCAGAGATTTGATATGATCATAGGAAGAGGGGGCTTTAAAGCAGCTTTGGGTTTTCACCGCTTCTATTAAGATGTTCTGCATTTTCACCAGATAATTCTTCAAAAAGCCGGTAAGAAGGGCAGCACCTTTGTTAATCCCATACAATTCAGCGTCGGTTGCCCCGTTGTCACAGGTATAAATAATAAAATCCATCAGCCCTGGTATTTCCACCTCTACGTCTTCCTGCTGAAGGAAGGCCTCCAGATTATTATTGCCCAGGGGTGAATATTTCATATAGATCTCACCGACTATTCCCACTTTTATCTTATCCACTTTCTTTACAGGAATAGCGGCATATTCCGCTGCTATATTTTCCATGTTTTGTTTGAACCGCTTTTTGTTCAGGAAGCTTATTCCATTTAATTCCTTGCTTAATTTGCTTACCCATTTTTCGGTGAGCCTGTCTGCGTCACCCATGTTGATTTCATAGGGGCGAACCTGGTTGGATAGAAGCATCAGGATATCTCCATATAATACGGCATAAATAAATTCAACCAGCAGCCCCAGAGTAAGCCTGAAGCCGGGATTCCTTTCCATGCCGTTCAAGTTAAAGGATATTACGGGTATATGCTCCAAATCATTTTGCTTCAAAGCCTTGCGCAAGAGGTAGATATAATTGGAGGCACGGCAGCCACCGCCCGTCTGGGTAATAATCAACGCGGTTTTATTTATATCATATCGTTTGCTTTTTACGGCGTCCAGAAGCTGACCGATTACCAGAAGGGCAGGGTAACAGGTGTCGTTATGAACATTTTGCAGACCCTCATCTACAATTTGTGCATGGGTTGTTTCCAGGAGTTCAGCCTTGTAGCCATGCTTCTGCAGTATATTTTTCATAAAGGTCAGATGAATAGGAAGCATCATAGGAATCAATATGGTGTAATCCCTTTTCATTTTCTTTGTAAACAATAGCCTGCCGTCTTTTGCATATTTCAACTTGCTCACTTTTGCCAACCTCCTATAGCGTTATGGCGGCAATCAGACTGCGGAGGCGAATTCTGGCGGCGCCCAGGTTGCTGATTTCATCAATTTTGATTTGTGTATAAAGCTTATGAGCGCCCTCTAAAATATCGCGTACCTCGTCGGTGGTAATTGCATCCAATCCACACCCGAAGGACACCAGTTGAACTAATTGCATGTTTTTGTGCCTGGTCACATAACGGGCAGCTGCATACAACCTGGAGTGGTAGGTCCATTGATTAAGCACATTGACTTTTCTCTTCTCTTCCAGGTAACTGACGCAATCCTCCGATACTACAACCAAACCCAGTGAATTGATTAATTGATCAATTCCATGGTTTATTTCAGGATCAATATGATAGGGCCTGCCGGCCAGCACTATAACCGTATGTCCGTGCTTTTCTGCATATTGGATTGCCTTTCTGCCATAATTTCTGACATCATTCATATAACGGTAATATTCCTTATACGCTTTTTCAACTGCCGGTCGTGTTATTCTCTCAGGAATGTTAAAAACTTTTTTGAAATAACTGCTCACCCTTTTGGTAAAATGTTTCCGGTCAGCTAAGGAAAAATAAGGGTAAAGGAATCGTACGCTCTCCAGTGCAGAAATATTTGCCTTGAGCAGCTCCGGGTAATAGGCAACCACCGGGCAGTTGTAATAGTTATCTCCGGAGAATTCATCAAAATTATAGGTCATGCAGGGATAGAAAATAGTGTGTACGTCTTTTTCCAGCAACAATTCAATATGTCCGTGCATCAGCTTGGCCGGATAGCAGACGGTATCTGACGGTATTGTATGCTGGCCTTTGGTATAGGTTTCCCTGGAGGACCGGCCGGAGAGCACTACTTCAAAACCAACCTCGGACAAGAGGGTGTGCCAAAAGGGTAAATTTTCATACATATTTAATCCCATTGGAATACCGATTTTACCAAGGGGAGCATTATTTCTGGGCTGATAGGCAGCAAGCCGTTCCAGTTTATATCGATAGGCATTGGGAAGCCGGGATTGTTTTTTTCTGCCCAGTGCTTTTTCGCATCGGTTGCCGGAAATATACTTTTCATTTCCGCTGAAAATGTTTATCGTAAGTTTGCAATTGTTGGTGCATTGTTTGCACTGTGCCGCCTTTGCTGTATGAGTAAACTTCTCCAGTTCAGATAAGGTAAGTATGGAGGAAGACTTCTTATTCAATGATTTAGCATACAAGGCAGCGCCGAAAGCTCCCATCAGTCCGGCAATTGGCGGGCGAATAACATTTTTGCCGGTTTCCGTCTCGAAACTGCGTAAAATGGCATCGTTCAGGAAGGTTCCGCCTTGGACTACTATATGATCTCCCAGCTCCCTGGAAGAGGAAACACGGATTACTTTGTATAAAGCATTTTTGATAATGCTGATGGCAAGGCCGGCTGCTATATCAGTGACATCCGCTCCGTCTTTTTGAGCCTGTTTGATGGAAGAATTCATAAATACCGTACAACGGGAACCTAAATTGACCGGATGCTTTGCAAACAACCCCAGCTTGGCGAAGTCGCCTATAGTGTATCCCAATGCCTGGGCATAGGTATCAATAAAGGAGCCGCATCCGGATGAGCAAGCCTCATTCAACATGATGGAATCCACAGCCTTATTTTTGATTTTAAAGCACTTGATATCCTGCCCGCCGATGTCCAGGATAAAATCTACCTGGGGATCATAGAATCGGGCTGCAAAATAGTGGGCAACGGTCTCGATAATGTTTCCATCCAAGTGAAAGGCATTTTTAATCAGTTCTTCCCCGTATCCGGTGGATGCTGCGGACCGAATTCGGATTCGGTTTCCCCCCAGTTGATAGATCCTTTGCAAATGTGTTTTAACAATAGGAATGGGCTCTCCGTAATTGGATTGATAGAAAGAATACAGTATATCTCCGTCAGGAGTAATAAGCAATAATTTTATTGTGGTGGATCCTGCGTCTATGCCCAGGTAGGCATCGCCCTCATAAGTGGTGATGTCTATCTTTTTTATATTGTCCCAGTTGTGCCTATTTTGAAAAGCCTCATATTGTTCTTCTGATTCAAACAGAGGCGGCAGGGATTGTACGATGCTCCTGATGGATCGGGCATGTTCCAGCTTGTCCACTAATTGTTCGTATTCCATACCGGGACGATTCATGCTGTAGAGAGCAGCTCCCAGCGCAACATAATACTCTGAATGTACCGGAAAGACAGCATTTTCCGGATCCAGTGCCAATGTTTCAACAAACCTTTCCTGCAGCCCCTTTTGAAAGGTCAGCGGGCCGCCCAGGAAGGCCACCCTTCCCTTGATGTTCCGCCCCTGAGCCAATCCGGCTATGGTCTGATCGACAACGGCCTGATAAATACTGGCAGCGATATCGGTTTTATTTGCGCCCTGATTCAGCAGGGGCTGTATATCTGATTTGGCAAACACACCGCAGCGGGATGCAATATTATATATCTTTTTGTGCTGTAAACTAAGCAAATCCAGCTCTTCCAGGGAAACGTTCAAAAGAGAAGCCATCTGATCAATGAAGGCTCCGGTCCCGCCGGCGCAGCTTCCGTTCATCCGCTCTTCTGTTCCTCCGGTCAGAAAAAGAATTTTAGCGTCTTCTCCGCCCAATTCAATGACAACATCTATTTTTTTCAAAAAGCTTTCCACTGCAATTCTGGTTGCAAAAACTTCCTGCACAAACTCAATTCCCGCATCCTTGGACAAACCCAGTCCGGCTGAGCCGGTAATTGCCACCCTTAGATGTTTATCCTTAAGCATATCTTTCAATTTGTCTATCAGTTCTATCGTGGTTTCCCTTACACGTGCATAATGTCTGCCATAATGTTTGTACAATATGGTTTTATTTTTATCCAGCACAACCACCTTGACAGTTGTCGAACCGATGTCAATTCCAATGAAGCGATCCATTTTTTCACCTATTCCTTTTAAAGAAACGCATCTGTATGAATATACATAAATGTGTAGTGATTTTATATTTAAATGTATTATATATTGCATGATAAATATAATCAACTTTTGCAATGACAGAGATAGCGTCAAGATACTATGGGTTTTAATAAAAATAGTACTCCTCTGTTTATGTACAACTCAGGCATCCCTAATCGATTTAAGAAATTCGGTTGCCCAAGTTCTTTTACCAATGTTCAAAATAGTG